>NZ_JBILJQ010000155.1:0-4054 GCF_044377145.1 Aquimonas sp. | reverse complement strand
AGGTGCTGGTGACGCTGACAGAGCGGCGCTCGCGCCTGCACCTGATCCGGCGCGTGTCGCAGTGGACCGCAGAGGCTGTGAGCCGCGCCATCATCGGCACGCTGGCGCCCATCCAGCACCTGGTGCACACGCTCACCGCGGACAACGGAAAGGAGTTTGCTAAGCACGAGATCATCGCGATCGCCTGCAAGGCCGACTTCTACTTTGCCGAGCCCTACGCGTCGTGGCGGCGTGGCTCGAACGAAATCGGCAACGGGCTGGTCCGCGACTACCTGCCCAAGGGCACCACCTTCGCGGCAGTCATAGACGAGCGGCTTCAAAAGATCGAGCGCAGGATCAACAGCCGGCCGAGGAAGACGCTAGGCTGGCGCACCCCTCACGAGGCCTTCGCCGAAGCCCTCAAGAAGCGGGTTGCGATTCCGAGTTGAATCCGCCCAGTATGTATTCGTCGTGGACCTACAGCTATGTCTGGCTCTACAACCATCACTTGCTGCAGAATGCGCTGAACCACGAAACTCTTATTCAGGCGCTGAAGCGCTGGCAATCCACCCACCCGGAACCCTTCGTCAAGCAGGTGTGTGATCGTCCGGGATCTGACACCTACAGAGAGTATTCAGATGACCAGCCGTGCCGTGGTATTCACCTTCGATGAAGACGCCCGTTGCTTGTTCGGCTTCCGATTCGCGCTTCAACGTCTGCGACGGTTCAATCGCCACATGCCGGTCCACGTTTATTTGGATGGAGATATCACGCCAATATCGGTGCTCGCGGCTGCGGACCCGCATCTCCATGTACACGAGGCGAAGCGTATGCGCCACGCCATGCCGAGTATTGCACCGCCAAGCTTCCTGAAGTGGCACGCGGTCGCCGAGCTTGCCGACCAATACGACGAGGTCGCTTATTTCGACACCGACACTTTCGTTTTTGATGACGTCGACCAATTGTTCGATTCCGCGGGGGATACAAAATTCGCAGCGCGAGACTTCGGAGGCTACTGGTCCAACCCCCCACACAAATGGGGCATCGTATTCGCGCACGAGATTCCGGGTTACGCGCGCAAGATCGAGGACCTCGCGCGGCTCATCGGGGTCACGCCAATGGGCCATTTCAACTCGGGCGTGATGATCTTCAAGCAAGGCTTCCAGCGCGAAATTGCCCGGCACATACCGCGCCTCGTAAACCTGCTTCGCACGTTCACAAGCGGACTGCTGCCAAATCCCCTCGAGAAAGGCCAGTTCTGGTTCGCCGAGGAGGTCTGCGCCCGGTTCTTCGTCGTAATGGCAGGTCTGAAAGAGCTCAGCTTCCTTGAGCCTAGCGTTGCGCCTTACTACCACGAATATGCGACCCGGGAGGTCCCCGGACCTGGTTTGGTCGTGCACACGTGGAGCGCGTACTTCAACGTCGCGGTCGCGGAATTCGGGACGCGCGAGGAGATCGACGAGCTGATGAGCCTTTCTTTGCATCCGCGATCCACTCACAAGTCATTCCGCTGGCTCGGGTTTCAGCAGCACATTCGCAACCGATTTGCTTTAGACTTTCGCGCGCGAATAGCGCGCAAACTGTTGCTGTTAAATTAACTGGCTCTTCGCGGGTCAGTGCGGGTGTAGACGTGCATTTTCGGGTAGCGCGGGCAGGAAGCTGGGAATGATCTTAAGCTTGAGATAGGCCTCGTCACGGTAGCCGTTGGCGATTCCTTGGATCACGCGGATTTTTCTGTTCAAGCCTTCCACCAGCCCTATGCTCACATTGTGGTCTGGCTGGCGGTAGGCAGCGATGCAATCTGACCTGCCCGGCTATTCTCGGACCAGTTGAAAGTTGAGAGGATGGCTCCTGAGATAAGCGAGGAACACATGCGCAGGTCCCGATTCACCGACACATCGACGACGGTGGCCGGCCAATCGACAACAACCCGATCGAAGACGCGACTCGCCCGATAGCGGTAGGCCGCAAGAACTGGCTGTTCATCGGCGCCGCCCGCGCCGGCTAGCGGGCTGAGGCGCTCATCAGCCTGATCTCCACCGCAAAGGCCAACGGCATGTGCCCCCACGCCTGGCTGAGCTACGTGCTCGACGCCTGACCAACGCGCCCAACAGCGACATCGACCTGTTGCTGCCGTTGCAGGGCTGGACGCCGGCAAAGGCTGCGCGTCCAGCAGAACTTGCACCGTTAGGGCAGGTTTCATCGCCGCACACTTACGCCGATATGGGCGACGCCAGCGATCATTGACTGACGCAAACAGTGGGCGCGATATGGAAGGATGCGGCTAGTCATTATTAGTAAGCGGAGGCCCTCAAAAATACGCGAGGTCAATTCCAACGAGTCGGCAAGTTTCAGGCGGCGAACTGGGCGCTCCATCTCGCCACTAGCCCTAAGGGGCGCTGACTCAGAAAATTCGAACGCGTGCTTGCCGGCCCAATATCAACTGCACCTGGCAACGTTCGACGACAAAGGCGAATATGAAGGGTCAAGCAGGCTTCGGTAGGCCCGCAATGTTAGGTCTGCCATTCGCGCACTGGTAAACTCAGCGGCTCGTGCGCGGCCTGCTTCTGAAATACGTTGCGCCTTGGCAGGGTCGTCGACTAAATCGACGATGGCGGCTGCAAGTTCATCCGCATCGATTCGGGCATAACCGTCGGAATCGATTTGTATCTCTACATGCACCCCGCTTTGGCCGTGTTGAACAATCTCGACAAGCCCGCCGACTCGACTGACAACGAGCGGTACTCCTGCGGCCATTGCCTCTATGGCAGCATAACCGAATGGCTCGTACAAGGAAGGGACCACTGCAACGGCTGATCGAGCGTACAGCGCACGCAATTGCGCTCGGTCAAGTTTGCCCACTAGCCGAGTCGTCGACGCCAGAATCGGATCTGATGTCGAGAACTCTCTGAGTGCCTCCGCGTGGTCTTCGGGGCCGTCGCCTGCGACGACTAGCCTGAGGTCGTCGCGCGAAGTACAGATGTGCCTAAACGCATGCAGGAGAAAACGCAGGCCCTTCTGCGGAACCAGTCGTCCAGCAAAAATGATCAGCTTTCTCAGGGATCCATCGTCTACTACTTCATCGGGGCACAGCCCAGCGACTTCCTTGTACGCTTTAGGGTCAACTCTTGGCCAGGGCGCCGCACCATTATGTATCACGATGACATTCGACTCTGCATGAACCCTTCGCACATCTTCCGCAACCGACTGACTGACGCCAATTACCAAATTGCTGGAGCGGCACAGCTCACGCTCCAGCTCAACAATGAAAGCAAGTGTGTCGACACCCCAGCGCCTCGTGAAGAGATGCTCCAGAGAATGGACCGTGGACACAATTGGCCGACCCCAGCGCTGGCGCAGTCGGTGAGCACAGCGGAAGGTAAACCAATTGTTGCAGTGGATGATGTCCGGAATACTCTGCTCTGCTTCGCATCGATGCGCAACCTCATCAGCGATGAGGTCGGAAAACAAGCCGAAACGCTCGCTCCCGAGGGTCAGTAGGTCGACCTTTGGATGGTAGAAATGCACCTGTCGGTTCGCTTCAATGATACTAGGGTGCAGGCCACTACCGCCAATCGCGAAAGAGAGACGCACTCCTTCTGAGGCTAACCCGTTAGCCAACTGGCCGAGATACGTTCCAATACCGCCAACCACTACCGGTGGGAATTCGTGTGCAAGTATCAGGATATGCATTGGAAGGCCATAACAGTTCTGACGCCTCAGATACGATCGAAGAAGAGGATCTTCGCCGCTTCGCAGGATACTGTATGTAAGCGTGCGACGAAGACACCTACCCTAAGGAAGCTCTGATTTATCCGTCCCGACAGCTACCATAGCCCACCACCCGCAGAATGTTCAGCCGATGAAGCAGACCACCTTCGACTCCCTGGCTTACACCGCGAAGAAGAAGCAGACTCGTCGCGAAAAGTTCCTTGCAGAGATGGAGCAGGTGGTGCCTTGGAAGGCTCTGCTGGTGTTGATCGAAGAACACTACCCCAAGAGCGGCAAGGCCGGACGGCCACCGATGTCGCCGGAAGTGATGCTGCGGATCCACTTCCTGCAGCAGTGGTACGCG
>NZ_JBILJQ010000101.1:0-14655 GCF_044377145.1 Aquimonas sp. | reverse complement strand
GGCGAATGTTCATGCAGTCCTCGGAGCGGAAAGCTCGGTCAGCAGGCCAACCAAGACCTCTCGTCCGACCAGCAGCGCTGACCGATTATGCAGGATGCATTCGTCCGGGATGCGACAGCTAGCCACTCATCCAGAACGCGTCAAGCGCTCTGCGCCAGCCAATTCACAGGTTGGCGGACGTTCGGCGCACTGGATGCGTCTACCGCCCATCCGGGTCCCAAGGCTCTCAACTCAAGCCCCACACGCCCCAGGCATGCGAGTAGCAGTCAAGCGCCTCAGAAGTCCGCGGCGGCTGGAAGCCCCAACGGCTTGACCTCCCTCGCGCCGCAGCAGGATTTACGTCCTGAAGGATTCACACGGAAAACGGCGCGGGTTTCGCCCACGACCGACGCGCGACAGGCTCCCGCGCGGTAATGGTTGAGTTGGGAGCATTGGGGCGGAAGCTGTAGAACGTGCTTGCAAGGCTCGCGCAGATCCTCGCCGCCCATGCAGGCTCGCGTTTGTCTCCCTACGCCACAGGCAATCGCCCATGTCGCACCGATTGATCACGTTCTTCACCCTGTGTGTTCTGCTGGCGGCGCCGTTGGCGGCCGCTGCCAATGCCGACAAGCAGTGCGCCGAAGCCGCGGATGCAGCGCGCGCTGCGGCCCAGCGCTATCACACGTTCTATCTGGATGCGGGCTGGGGCGGCCGCACCGATCGCGCTGCGGCGCACATGAACGCCTGCCACGCCGCGTTCGCGGAGCGCGGCTTCGGCCTGATCGGTGTCGAGATCAACAGTGAGAACGAAGACGTGGAGGGCTACTTCCTCAGCTACGGTCCTGCCGACGCCGACTGAGGCCACGCGGCGGCGGATCGCCGATGTCGCATGCCCGCACCGCGTGCAGCGCGTGATCAGTTCACTGACCGCCCGGTGTGCGCCGACTCTGCAGGATGAATCTGCGCCGGCTCAGTCGCTGTGCAGCTCGGCCACGAAGTCGTAGGCATCGCCGCGGTAGTACGAACGCGAGAACTCGACCACGCGGCCGTCGCGCAGAAAGCCGCGGCGTTCGATGTACAGGCCCGGCGTGCCCGGCTGCAGATGCAGCAGTCGGGCCTGTTCGGGCGTGAAGGCGATCGCGCGCAGCCGCTGCAGCGCGCGCACCGGCCGCCCGGCCAGGGTGTCGAGCGCCTCGTAGAGTGAATCCTCGACCAGATTCGGATCGCTCAGGATTTCCTGCGGCACCGCGCTGCGCTCCAGCGCCAGCGGTTCGTCACCGGCATAACGAAGTCGGGTCAGGCGTACCACCCGCGCGCCGGGCGAGAGGTTCAACGCCATCGCTTCGGCCGGCGTGACTTCGCCGGTTTCGCGCTCCAGGAACACCGAGCGCGGACGCAGGCCTCGGGCGCGCAGGTCGTCGGTGAAACTCGACAGCTTGCTGATCGCCTTGACGATCCGATCGGCGATGAAGGTGCCGGCGCCCTGGCGCTGCACCAGCAGGCCGTCCTTGACCAGGCCGCTGATCGCGCGGCGCACGGTGACCCGCGACAGTTCAAGGCTCTCGGCCAGATCGCGCTCGCCGGGCAGGGCCTGGCCGGGTGCCAGGCGTCCGCTTTCGATCAGACGACGCAGCGCTTCGCGCAGGCGCATATAGGCCAGCGGGCGGCTGCCGATCGGCGACACGTCGGTCTGGGTGAGCATCTCGGCGATGAGTCGATGCATACGTATAAAATACCAATCGGATACCGGGATCAGAATAAGCCGCTTGAAACAGGCTTGAAAAGGGGTAAATTTGCAGACCACCGGATCTGATTGGTATGCCGCTGGGCGTCGACCCAGCAGACCGGACCACTTTCCCCGCCTGATGAGGTAGCGCATGAGCCCGGCGATGGTTCCCGCCGATCCGTTTGATCTGGTCATTTTCGGCGGCACCGGCGACCTCGCCCTGCGCAAGCTGTTGCCGGCCCTGCTGCACCGCTTCGCTGACGGCCAGATCCTGCCCGGCACCCGCATCATCGGCGTCGCCCGCGATGAGGGCCTGGACGCTGACGGCTATCGCCAGCGCGTACGCGAATCGCTGAAGCACGCCGCCGGCCCCGAACTGCTCGATGGCTTTCTGCCCCTGCTCGACTACCGCGCGCTGGACGTGCGCCGCGAATCCGGTTGGGACGATGTCACCCAGCTGATCCTCGCCGCCGGTGAGCGCGTGCGCGTGTTCTATCTGGCCACCGCGCCGGACATCTTCGTGCCGATCTGCGAGCGCCTGCGCGACTGCGGCTTGAACGGCCCGTCCTCGCGGGTGGTGATCGAAAAACCGATCGGCACCGACCTCGCCAGCGCGGCGCGCATCAACGACGCCGTGGGCCACTGCTTCAACGAGCTGCAGACCTATCGAATCGATCACTACCTCGGCAAGGAGACGGTGCAGAACCTCACCGCGCTGCGCTTTGCCAACGCGCTGTTCGAGCCGATCTGGAAAGCCGAGCACATCGATCACGTGCAGATCACCGTGGCCGAAACCGTCGGCGTCGAGGGCCGCGCGCCGTACTACGACCGCGCCGGCGCGATGCGCGACATGATCCAGAACCATCTGCTGCAGCTGCTGTGTCTGGTCGCGATGGAGCCGCCCGCCAGCTTCTCGGCCGATGCGATCCGCGACGAAAAGTTGAAAGTGCTGCGCGCGCTGAAGCCGATCACCTCGATCAATGCCAGCCTGATGAGCGTGCGCGGTCAGTACCGTGCCGGCGCCGTCAACGGCCAGGCGGTGCCCGGCTATCCGGACGAACTCGGCGGCAGCTCGCGCACCGAGACCTTTGTCGCGCTGAAGGCCGAAGTCGCCAACTGGCGCTGGGCCGGGGTGCCGTTCTACCTGCGCACCGGCAAGCGCATGCCCGAGCGCGTGTCCGAGATCGTGGTGACGTTCCGGCCGGTGCCGCACTCGATCTTCGAGGGCGTGACCGGGCCGATCACGCCGAACCGGTTGGTGATGCGTCTGCAGCCGGACGAAAGCGTGACCCTGTGGCTGACCAACAAGGTGCCCGGCCCCGGTGGCCTGCGCCTGCGCCACGTGCCGCTGGACATGAGCTTCGCTGAAGCCTTCAGCGGCATGCGCCATGTCGACGCCTACGAGCGTCTGCTGATGGATGTGGTGCGCGGCAACCCGATGCTGTTCATGCGCCGCGACGAAGTCGAGGCGGCGTGGGTCTGGGCCGATCAGATCCTGGCTGCGTGGGGCGGATCCGAAGATCCACCCAAGCCCTATACAGCCGGCAGCTGGGGCCCGAGCGCGGCGGTTGCCCTGATCGAGCGCGACGGCCGCACCTGGAGCGACCATGTCGAGTAAGCGCGCCCGCGACGTGCCGCTGCAGATCCCGCAGCTGCGGCAGCGCGTCTTCAAGGACGGCGCCGAACTGGCGCGCGGCCTGGCTGAGCGCGTCGCTGCAGAACTGGAGGCGGCCTTGCGTACACGCGGTCGCGCCCTGCTGGCGGTATCCGGCGGCAGTACGCCGAAACGCTTCTTCGCTGAACTGTCCAAGGCCGAGATCGACTGGAGTGTCGTCGACATCACCCTGGCCGACGAACGCTGGGTGCCGGCGACCGACGAGCGCTCGAATGCGCGTCTGCTGCGTGAGCACCTGCTGGTGAATGCGGCTGCGGCGGCGCGATTCCTGCCGCTGCACATCGAGGATCAGGGGCCGGACGCGGGGGCGGTGCTGCTGGAGCAGGATTTCCTTGGCCTGCTGCCGATCGACGTGCTGGTGCTCGGCATGGGCGCTGACGGCCACACCGCTTCGCTGTTTCCGGGAGGCGACCAGCTCGACGCCGCGCTTGATCCCGCCGGAGTCCGTGTACTGCTGCCGATGCACGCGCCCGGCGCACCCGAGCCGCGGATCACCTTCACCCTGCCGGTACTGGCGGCCGCTCGGCATCTGCATCTGCACATCGAGGGCGCGGCCAAGCAGACCGTGCTGCGCGAGGCGCTGGCGCGCGGCGAACTGCCGATCGCGAAGGTGCTGGCGGCGGGTGAGCGGGCGGTGGATGTGTGGACGTGTGCTTGAGGCCGGGAATGGGGAGTCGGGAGTGGGGAATCGTCGAAGCGCATGACGCGCTGGACGCTTGCTCGGAACTCGCTGTCGAGCCCCTCTCCCCATGGGAGAGGGGTTGGGGAGAGGGTCCGGGAGCCCTCAGACGTCCAAACGCCGGTAACTGCCGAGGTGCTCTTGAAAGCACCTCGCGCTCGATGTGGGGCGTACGCTCCGACCGAACCCTCTCCCCCGTCCCCTCTCCCACGGGGAGAGGGGTGAACAGCGGCCCTAGCGCTGTATTCGCCTGATCCGGAGCCTTCATGAGCACCGCCACACTCCCCAGCGTCCCCCTGCACCCCGTCCTCGACGAGATCACCCGTCGCATCATCGAGCGCAGCCGCGAGACCCGCGGCGTGTATCTGGAGCGCATCCGCCGCGCCCGCGCCGAGAGTACCCATCGACGTGCCTTGTCCTGCGGCAACCTCGCGCACGGGTTTGCAGCCTGCGCCGACACCGACAAGGCGCGCCTGCGCGGTGTGCAGACTGCCAACCTCGGCATTGTCACCGCCTATAACGACATGCTCAGCGCCCACCAGCCCTACGAGCGCTACCCCGAGTTGATCCGTAGCCTCGCGCGCGAGCTGGGCCACACGGCTCAAGTCGCCGGCGGCGTGCCGGCGATGTGCGATGGTGTGACCCAAGGCCGCGCCGGCATGGAGCTGTCGCTGTTCTCGCGCGACGTGATCGCGTTGTCGACTGCGATCGCACTGTCGCATGACATGTTCGACGCCGTGGTGTGCCTGGGCATCTGCGACAAGATCGTGCCCGGCATGTTGATCGGCGCCCTGGCGTACGGGCATCTGCCGACCCTGTTCATTCCGGCCGGGCCGATGCCCAGCGGCCTGCCGAACAGCGAGAAATCGCGGGTGCGCCAGCTCTACGCCGAGGGCAAGGCCGGCCGCGAGGAGCTGCTGGAAGCCGAGGCAGCCAGCTACCACAGCCCCGGCACCTGCACCTTCTACGGCACCGCCAATTCCAACCAGATGTTCATGGAGATCATGGGCCTGCACCTGCCCGGATCGAGCTTCGTCAACCCCAACACGCCGCTGCGCGAAGCGCTCACCCGCGCTGCCATCGAGCGCGTCTTCGAGATCACCAGCAGCGCCGGCGACTACCGCCCGATCGGCGAGATCATCGACGAGCGCAGCTTCGTCAACGCGGTGGTCGGCCTGCACGCCACCGGTGGCAGCACCAACCATCTGCTGCATCTGGTGGCGATGGCGGCGGCCGGCGGTATCCAGATCACGTGGGACGACTTCGATGCGCTGTCGCATGCGGTGCCGCTGCTGGCGCGGATCTATCCGAACGGCAGCGCCAATGTGAACCAGTTTCACCAGGCCGGCGGCATGGGCTTCATCATCCGTGAGCTGGGTAGCGCGGGCCTGCTGCATCTGGATGCAGGCACGGTGTGGGGCGGCAGCCTGGCCGACTACGCGCAGGTGCCGGTGCTCGACGGCGCCACCCTGCGCTTTGCGCCGCAGCCCGCAGTGAGTGCGGATGAGAGCGTGCTGCGTCCGGTCGCTGCGCCATTCCGTGCGGATGGCGGCCTGCGCCTGCTGCAGGGCCCGCTCGGTCGCGCCTGCATCAAGGTGTCCTCGGTGCAGGACGACCGCATGGTGGTCACCGCACCTGCGCGGATCTTCCACGAGCAGGACGAGGTCAAGGCGGCGTTCGAGCGCGGCGAGCTGGAGCGCGATGTGATCGTGGTGCTGCGCTTCCAGGGCCCGGCCGCCAACGGCATGCCCGAGCTGCACAAGCTGACTCCGCTGCTGACCGTGCTGCAGAAGCGCGGCTTCCGCGTGGCGTTTGTCACCGATGGCCGTATGTCGGGCGCGTCCGGGCAAGTGCCCGCGGCGATCCATGTCACACCCGAGGCCGCCAAGGGCGGGGCGCTGGCACGTTTGCGTGACGGCGATGTGGTGACGGTGGATGCGATCAACGGTCGGCTCGATGTCGCCGTCGATCCCGCCGAGTTCGCCGCGCGCGAACCGGCGCAGACCGATCTGGAGCATTACCACTTCGGCTTCGGCCGCGAGCTGTTCGCGTCCTTCCGCGCGGCGGTCGGTCCGGCCGACGGCGGCGCCAATGTACTGTTGAACGCCTGATCCCCACCCGAGCGCCTGCCTCTTCCGGCAGGCGGCTCATCAGCCCAAGGTTGAACCCATGAATCTGCTCGAATCGCACACCCATCGTCTGGCCACCATTCTGGATCTGGCGCCGGTGGTGCCGGTGGTGGTGGTCCACAACCTGGCGCAGGCGGTGGACCTTGCGCGCGCCTTGGTCGCCGGCGGCATACCGGCGATCGAAGTCACCCTGCGCACGCCGGCAGCGCTGGACGCGGTGCGCGCGATCGCGGCCGAGGTCGAGGGCGCGGTGGTCGGCGTCGGCACCGTGATCGAGCCCAAGCAGTTTGACCTCGCGCTCGAAGCCGGCGCGCAGTTCGCGGTATCGCCGGGTTCGAGCCCAAAGCTGCTCGCCGCCGCACGCGAGCACGCGCTGCCCTGGCTGCCGGGTGCGGCGACCGCGAGCGAGTGCATGGCACTGCTGGAAGAGGGCTATCGACTGCTCAAGTTCTTTCCGGCCGAAGCGGCCGGAGGCGTCAATGCGCTGAAGGGTTTTGGCGGTCCGCTGCCGCAGCTCGGCTTCTGCGCCACCGGCGGCATCAGCCTCGACAACGCACCGAAGTACCTCGCCCTGCCCAACATCCGCGCCGTCGGCGGCAGCTGGCTGACACCCGAGTCGGCCCTGTTGGCCGGCGACTACGCGCGCATCGAGGCTCTGGCACGTGAGGCGGCGGGGCTGAAACGCGGGTAGGCCGGGCCCCGGCTTGCCGGAGTCCGGCGCGTTCTCCCGCTCTCCCGATTTTGTAGGGCGGCCGCGGCGAGGCGCCGGTGGTACTGGGTCCCGACTCAAACGACTCGTGCGATCTGAAGCGCCAATCTTCGCCTTACGCCATAAACCCCAGATCGCGGCTGGCGAAGTTCGGCAGGTTCGGGAAGATCGCATCCAGTGCGCTGGAGTCGGTCACACCCATCCAGCGGGCGAGGGTGGCGCCGACTTGCTCAACGCCGGTGGTGGGAATGTACTGGCCGCGCGAGAAGCTCCAGTCCTGATTGGCGTTGTCGTCGGCATCCAGCTGCAGATCCGGGTAGCGGCCATAGAGGCGGCCGCCGTTTACCGCGCCGCCGAGCACGAACTGGTTGCCGCCCCAGCCGTGGTCGCTGCCGTTGCCGTTGCCTGACAAGGTGCGCGCGAACTCGCTCATGCTGAAGGTGGTGACCTCGCTGCGCGCGCCGAGCTCGCCGAGTGCATCCCAGAACGCGCCGACCGCCTGGTTGAGCTGCGTAAGCAAGGCGCCGTGTCCCGTGCTGGCGACCGGCTGGCCGGCGACGAACATGCCGCTGTGCAGATCGAAACTGCCGAAGCGTACGAAGTAGACCTGGCGCTGCGCGCCGAGGCTACGTGAGACCTTGATCATGCGCGCCACCATCGCCAGCTGGCCGCCGAGGCTGCTGACGGGAAAGGGCGTGGCGAGCTGTCCATCCGGTGATTCCAGCAGGCCGTACAGGGCTTCGCCGACGGCGAGGCTGCGCCCGGTGGTCGCTGCGAATTCGCGGGCATACGGGTTTGACTGCGGTGCGCCGAGCAGGGCATCCAGTACCGCACGGCGTGCCTCGGGGAAGTTGTTGCTGGCGGCACCTTGGCTGTACTGGTCCAACAGGTTCACGCCGCCACTGTCGAGCTGGTAGGGCAGCACGCCGTCACCGACCAGATAGCGCGCGCTGCCGGCCAATGAGATCGCCGATGACAGCCCGTTCGGCAGCGGCGCGAAGCCGGCCTGCGCGGCCACGCGGCCGCCCCAGCCATACTTGGCCAGGGGGCTGTTGGTGTCGGTCAGGCCGAGCTGCCAGAGCAGTTCCTGGTCGTTGTGCGAGAACAGCTGCTTGGGTCGCGGCGCGCCGGCGTTGTATTCGCTCTTGCTGAGCGGCCGCACCAGTGGGCCGGTGTTGCAGACGAAGCCCAGATGACCGCCGTCGAACAGACTCTTCAAGCCGCTGCGCGGGCCCGACAGATCGAAATCGGCGCAGGCCGGATGCAGGCCGAAGGCACTGCCCGAACCCTGCGCTGTGATCGGCAGCAGATCGTTGAAGCCGAGCGCGAGCCCGGCCGGATTGGCGCCCGACCACACGCCGCCGCGCGAACTGCGGTAGACGTCGTAGCGGCTGCCCGCAAGTTCGCTGTCGCGCGGCGTCAGCAGGTTGTAGCTGTCGTTGGCGCCAGCCAGGTAGATGCAGACCAGGGCGCGGTAGTCGCCGCCGCCCGTGCCTTGAGCGGCGTGCGCGCTCGGCAGCAGGGACAGCTGCGGCAGGAAGGCGCCGGTGCCGGCCGCCGCCAGCGCGCAGCCCAGGCCGGTCAGCAGACGCCGGCGGGCCAGTGATTTCGGTGTGCTGATCACGATGCTCATGCGAAGGCTCCTTCTAGAACTGCAGGGCGAACTCGGGCGAGATCGCGATCAGATGGATCAGGTTGAGCGCCTTGCGGCGCTGGTCGGTCACGGCCATCGGGCCGCTCACCAGATCGGTCAGCAGCTGGCGCATCTGCGCCGACATGCGTCCCGCGAGCAGGCGCTGATTCAATGCCTCGACCAGACCCGCGGCATCGGCGGGCAGAGACTCCAGCGCGGCCGGCGGCAGATAGGCGAGGTTGGCCGGCACACTGAAGCTGGTGGTGGTCTGGCCGCTGCGCGTATAGCCCGCCCACAGCCGCGCCCACAGGTCGTCGCTGGCGGTCACCACGCTGGTCTCGTTGACGATCTGCAGCTCCGGCGCGTACAGGCCGCGATCGGCGAATTCACCGGGAGGCTGATGGTCGGGCTCGTAGAAGTTGAACACCGAGGGCGCCCCGAGAGGGCGCTGCTGATAGGCGCGCTCCGGAGTGTTGATGCCGACCAGGCCGCTGCTGCCGGGCTGGGCGCCGAACGCCCGCCACACCGCCAGCAGGCGCAGCATCGGTTCGCGCAGCTTGCCGAACTCGGGGCCCGGCTGGTTGTTCATCGCTTCGGCGTCCAACAGCACCGCGCGCACCACGGCGCCGAGGTTGCCGCGCACGCCGCTGCCGTCGTCCTCGAAGGTCTCGGCCACGCGGCGGATGTAGCCGGGCGAGGGGTTGCTGGTGACCAGGCGCTGGATCAGCTGACGCGCCACAAACGGCGCGGTGTTCGGATGTGCGGCCAAGCTGGCGACCACGGTATCGACCTGGTCGTCGCAGTAGTCGATGCAGGCCTGACGGTCCTGTGCGGGCGTGCCGGCATGACAGGCCACCGGGCTGGGACCGACAGTGATGCCCGCCAGCAGTTCCTTGCGGTCATGCGGCGCCGGCAGCACGGCATAGTTGTCGACCACGGTCGCACTGCGGCCGGTGTCGGCGTAGCGCGGATAGCAGACCATCGGCGCATAGCGATCCGGATGCACCAGCCCGGTGCCCTGGTAGGAGGGCGGCGCCTGCGCGTACAGCAGGGTCGAGAAGTTGCAGGCGCTGCCGGTGCAGCCGCAGTTGCGGTTGATGGCGACGCCGCCGGGGCTGGCCGGGCCCGTGCAGGCGAATGCCAGCCCGGTGAACACCCGTGCGGTGGACCCGATCAGGGCCTGGTCGTAGGTCTGGATCGGCTCGCCGTCGTTGCCGATGATCGGGCTGAAGTCGAGCGCGCGTTCGATCAGCCCGATCGAGAACAGCTGCATCACTTCGCGGGCGTAGTTCTCGTCCGGGCTCAGGGGGCTGGGGCCGAGGACACCGTTGGTGTAGCTCCAGTCGGTCTTGCTGTTGCGCAGATGGCTCAGGTAACCCCCCATGGCCGGGCTGCGGGTGACCGCACGCAGCAGGTCCTCGTAGCGGCCGAACGCGTGGCGCAGCAGCAGATCGTTGTACTCGGCGACCATCTGCACTTCGCCGTCGAGCGGGCTGCCGTCGGCATCACTGACGACCAGCATCTGCGACAGCGCGTAGGCGACCTTCTGCCGCAGCACGTCGGGCGCGTCGAACTGGGTGCGGAACCACTGCTCGACACGCAGGCGGCGATAGAACGGGCCGTTGCGCGGATCAACCAGTACGGCGGCGGCAATGGAGTTCTCGACTGCAGGCCGCTGCAGGCTGATCGCCGCGCCCATTTGCGCATCGAACCAGCCGGCATAGCCCTGCTGCATCAGCGCTGCGGCCTCACCCGGTCGCGCGCCGAAACCGGCACGCAGCAGGAACCGGGCCGCTTCGGCTTCGTTCCGCGGCGCCGGCGGCGGCGATTCGAAAGCGCCGCCGTCGCCGCCGAACAGCGCTTCCGCGCGGGCCTGTGGAGCTGCCGCAGCGCAGGCCAGCAACAGGACGAACACACACACGTGGCGTATCGACATGACGGTCCTCGAGCGCGCAGGGCGCAGTGGGCGGGAGGTGCGGGGATCAACGCGCGGGCGTTCCCCGCGTTGACACGGATTCACCAGGGACGGGATGACTCGAAGCGGGCGCCGAAGATGAAGTCACGCGGGATCGGGTCTTCGACCGGCTCGCCCAGCGCGCCGCGCCGCACCCAGTCGTGGATCAGCGCCTGCAGCTCCAGCGAGACCGCGCCGCCGGGCGGCATCGACTGGCCCGCATCAGGCGCGCTGCAGTTGAGCTTCTGCACCAGCAGGCTGGCAGCGGGATCACCCGGCTCGACCCGCATCAGCTCAGGCGCCAGCGCGCTGGGCTGGCCGACCAGGAACAGCACGCCGAAGCGTTGAACCGACAGATCCAGATCACCCGCCGGTGCGCTGCCAAGATGGCAGTTCTGAGCGCAGCCGGCTTCGTCGTTGAGGCGTTGCCAGACTTCGGGCCATTCGACGTCGTAGCGGATCGGAACAGTGTCGAGATCGGCGCAGCCGCTGGCGGCGAAGGCGCTTGGCAGAAGCAGGTTCAAGCCCATCGCGAGCAGCGGACGGGCAATACGAAAGACAGACATGTCGATGCGCTCGGCAGCGGAGGTCGTCGGTCTGAACGCAGTCGGACGCCGACGGTTGACCGCTGTCCGCGATGAAGTGGTCGGCGGGCGGCGCGGTCGATTCCAACACCACCAGGCTCATGCGCGACTCGTGGCCCAGGCGCGTCGGCCCGGGTGATCCAGAGCAGGCTCGCGGACGCACTCGCCGACTCGCTATCGGCTGGCCTTGCGTGAGCGCCTCAGCGGCGCAGCAGACGCGCCTCGCGCTGCGCCGGCGTCATCGCCATCAGTTCCTGCCGGAGCAGCTCGCGCTGTTCGGGCGGCAGGGTCTCGAACTCGGCGCGCAGGGCGCGTCGGGCCTCGGGGCTGAGGCCGCGCACCATCGCCCAGCTGGCCTCGCGCTGGTCCTGCGGCAGGTGAGCGAAGGGGCCTGGCGGGCGCGCCTGCGTGCTGCGACGCATGGCTTCGGCGCCCTGCAGGAAGGCGCGACGCTCGTTCGGGCTCATGCCTTCAAAGCGCCGCCGCAGCTCGACGCGTTGTTCCGGCGGCAGGTTCCGGAACTCACGGAAGCGTCGCTGCAGACGTTCCTGCTGCTCGGGCGTCAGCGTCCGATAGCGCTGAAGGGCCGCCCGCAGGCGTTCGCGCTGATCCGGCGCCAACCGCTGCCACTCGGCCAGGCGTTCGGCGGCGCGCGCGCGCTGATCCGGGCTCATCGTCAGCCAGCGCTGAGCGCCGCGCCGCATCTGCTCGCGGGTGGCCTCATCCAGGCTGCCCCAACTGTCTTCGAACGGTGCAAGGGCGCGCTGCTCGGCCGGTGGCAGGGCCTTGAAGCCGGCGTCCTCGGCGGCTGCCGCCGTCGGCACGGAAATGCCTGCCAGAAGAAGCACGGCCAACAGCGGCCAAAGGATCAAGTGAGGGCGCCTAGTCATTCTGGTGCTCCGCGCGACCGCGCAGGCGCGGACGATCTGTGTTGATGGGGCGGGGTGCTTGTTCGTTGCGCCCGATCGCAGGCTGCGCCGTTGCTGCCGTCGGGTCGGCGTCGTCCGCCGGCGTTGCGTTCATCTGCTGCGCGTTCTGGACGTCCTCGGCAGCCTGTTCCAACAGCCCGAGCTCCGGCACTTCACCCTCGGCATCGGCGAACTCGGCGAGGAACAGCAGCAGCTCGACGTCGCTGGGTGCCACGCGGTCGGCAGCCTGCAGCGGCACGACGCACACCATGCCGAAGGCCAGCAGCAGCCCCGGCCGCAGCCGCCTTGCGGCTCCTTCGCGCGGGCTCAGCCCTCCCACGCATCTTCCTCGGTCTGGCTGTCCAGCCAGGCGTAAAACTCGAGGTCTTCCAGCAGGGCGGGCTCGACATCCGCCGCGATCATGGCGAAATCCTCGCTGCTGGTTGGCGCCGGCACGGGCGGGGCCTGCAGCGCCGGCAGCAGCACCACGGCGAGTACGGCACTGACGGCGAGCGCTATGCCCCAGCGCAGCGGCAACACCCAACGCTGGCGCGCCGGAGCAGCCGCGGCCAGTGCCGCCTGACGCGCGCGATTCAGGCGCGAGAGCGTGGCCGCATCGAGTGTCTGCGCTGATTGCTCCAACACCGCGCGCAGCCGAGCGGTGTCGGCGGACGGATCCTTGCCGTGCTGCGTCTGCGGTGTGTCCATGTCCGGCCTCCTCACTGCCAGTCGTGCAGATGTTCGCGCAGGCGCGCCAGCGCCCGCGACAGATGGGTTTTCACACTGCCCTCGCCGCAGCCCATCGCTGCCGCCGTCTGCGCCACATCGAGGCCTTCCCACACGCGCAGCAGGAAGCACTGGCGTTGGCGGATCGGCAGCGCGCGCAAGGCGACCTCCAATGCGCCGATCAGGCGCTCATCCGACAGCCGCATCCACGGCTCGGGCTGCTGCGGGTCGGCGATCTGCTCCAGCGGATCGGACTCGTCGTCCTCGCGCGGCTTCAGCCACAGCCGCCAGCGCGAGCGCACCTGGCCGCGCCGATGGTGATCCATGATCCGGCTGTCGAGTACGCGGTGGAACAAGGGCGCCCACTCGGCCGGATCGTGCCCGGCATAGCGCCGGCTGAAAGCCAGCATCGCATCCTGCACCACATCCAGCGCGTCCTCACGCTGCCCGCAGGACAGCTCAGCCATCCGCAGCGCACGCCGCTCCACCCCGCGCAGAAACGCATCCAGCGCGGCGAAGCGGTTGCGTTGCAGCGGTGCGGTTGCGGTATCCAGCGCGGAGCTTCCATCCAGTCGAAACGCGAGCGTGCCTGAGTTGGCGGGCATGGGCCAAACCTGCCGTGGGTGTGGCGGGTTCAACGCGCGAGCGGGTGGGGCGTTGACAGGTTTGCCGGATCAGAGCGCGGGAGTCTTTCTCCGCACGCGCCGACTGGATCGCTTCGGCGGGTTTGCGGTGGCGTGTGGCGGTGCAGAGCGATTCCTGGCGCGGTGGCAGGCAGGGCGCTCCGCGCGTTGGCCACGACTATCAAGCCAAGACGCGAGTTCGGTTGTCGAAGCTCTCAGCAGATTGGTGCATCCGTGGCCGAGCGGCCCTGGGACGCGTTGCGGGCGGCATCGGCAATCGTTCCCGAGAAGCGCCACGCGTCCCGAGCTCAGAGGCTGCGCGGCGCTGTCGCGCAGCGCTACTCCGGCTGCCACTCCGGCCACACCTTCTGCAGCGGATCGAACTCCAGCACGTCCATGCGCTCACCGCGGTAGCCGAAGCCGGTGACTGCCAGTACACCTTCCTGCATGGGGTCGAGCCCGAAGGCGTCCTCGATATCGCCCTCATTGATCGCGGCGGTGATGAATGCACCGAGGCCCAGCTCGGTGGCGACCATGTACTGCATCTGCGACAGATGGCCGGCATCGAGAATCACCGCGCGGTAGGCCTTGGCGTGGTTGCGGTACTTCCAGAAGTTGCGCTGGAAGCGCGCAGCCAGGATCACCTGCACATGGGCATCGACGAACCAGGGCTGGTGCGCGACGAACACGCGCGCGTGTTCGCGCGCCTCGATCGCAGTCAAGGCCTTCAACGGTTCAAGCACATGCGTGTCCGGGCGGTAGTGGTACAGGCCCGGCTCAACGCCTTCCACATGTTGCACCAACAGATATGCCTCGACCGGATGCAGCCCGCCGGCGGAGGGGCTGTTCTTCTTCAGCACTGGAACGCCGGAGATGATGCTGTGGCCTTGGGCGCCGTAGACGGTGTGCAGAATCTGCGCGAACTGATCAAGCGAGAGTGCTCGGCTGGGGTCGAAGTTGCGACAGGTGCTGCGCTGTCTTCGCTGCGCGGGTGACTCCTGCGAGGGTGGCGGCAGCAGTAAGGCTTCAAGCTCGTCGGCACGCTCTAGCGTCGGCGACGGTGGTGCGCCCAGATGTGATCGAAGCGCTTCATCGCTGATTGTTGGGAGACCTCCGGGAGCCTCGATTTCAACATCGACGCCTTGCCACCGCAGATGGCGATGCGCGAGCGCAGCAAGGGGATTCCATGTCGATGCAAGCAAGTTAGGGAACCTCTGTTTTATCCCAGCCCGGCTGGTAGAATTTGTGCATCACCCACATGACAGTCACCCCATGAAGCAGACCACCTTCGACTCTCTGGCCTACACGGCGAAGAAGAAGCAGACGCGCC
>NZ_JBILJQ010000100.1:0-14712 GCF_044377145.1 Aquimonas sp. | reverse complement strand
TCGTGACCCTGCCCAGTGAACTCGGAAGCAACGAGATCGCAAGCATGAGCGAATCCGCCACTCAGGAGAACGAATGACAGCTATCTGGTGAACAGGCTGTCTCAAAGGGGTTGACGCGTTCCGCAGCGACGAGTTCGATTTCGCGCCGGGAAGCTTCGATCGCCGCGATGAGCTGCAGCTCTCCGGCGCCGATCCTGCACTGCTGATGCTGGCCGAGTTCCTGCTCAACTTCGGCTGCAGCCACTCGGATCTGAACTACGAGTACCTCAATCAGCTGTTAGACGAGTTCAGTTGCGACGCTCGCATCCAGCTGCCCGATATCGTCAGGCACTCGCGCCTTTGAGTTTCGAATAGGGCGTGGAGTGTCGCGGCCCGGGCCTCGGAGTGCGCGCACGCGGCGCTAGAACTGCCGCCGCACCCAAACCCCCGCATTGCTGTCGTCTTCAAGCTGGCCGAAGAAGCGGTCGATGCGCCCGCCGAAGACGTTGGCGCTGGCGCCGAGCAGCCATTGGTCGCTCAGGCGGTGGCTCAAGGTCACACGCAGCCAGCGGTCGTGCTGGTTGGGCGAGTGGAAGGCGATGGCGCTGAGGTTCAGGCGATCGCGCAGGGCCTGGCGGCTGATGCGCAGAGAGACCAGCTGGCGCTCTTCGCCATTCAGCGGCGAGGCGTTGCCGGGTTCGCGGGCGTGCTGTTCTGCGTAGAGCTGCAGGCCGAGCGTGAGTTTCGGCAGCCATTCCTTCTCGAAGCCGAGCATCGCGGAGGTTTTGTGCGGAACCCGCGCGGCGACTTGGGCAAGTTCAGCGCCGGACCACTCGCGCCCGGTCTCGAATGAGCCGATCCCGCCCGCCAGCGGCGCGCGAATGCTGAAGCCCGCGCTGTCGCGCTGGAAGTGGCTCGGCCGACCCAGCGCATCGGCGCCCAGCGGCTGTTTGTCGAAGCCACGATACAGGTAGGCGGCGTACTCAATGCCTTCGCGGGTGCGGTGCAGGCGCAGGCCCCATTCGCCGTTGCCGAGCGAGGCTTTGGGCTCGCGCGCGTCGATCAGATCGCTGCCGCCGACGCGCTGGCCGCTGCGCGAATCGAAGAAGCCGAGCCGCTCGCCGTCGATGTAGCGATCCGCAGCGAAGCGCGGCGTGTAGGCGAGGTCGATGTTGAACAGCGGCGCGCTCAGCGCCAGCCGCGCGCTGTTCGACGGCGCCTTGAAGTAGAAATCCTCGCCGCCGGCCAGCGGAGTGACGAAGTCCTTGGGAAAACGATCGTTGATGAACAACAGGTCTCCGGTGCCCCAGGACAGCACCTGTCGACCCAGTTTCAGGTTCGCGCGTGCACCCAGCGGCAGTGTTGCCAGAGCTTCGCGCACGTCCACCCAAAGGCCGTCCTCGACCGCATCGGCGTGCACATCGAGCTTGCCGCTCAGCTGCAGCCGATCGAGCGCGTGGCTGACCTCGACCTGGCCCTTCAGCTCGGCGCGCGTCGCGCGTGAATCGAAGCGCGGATCAGCACTCAGCCGCGTGCTGTAGGCGCTCTCGAGATAGCCGCTCCACTGGGTCGCGGATTCGGCGCCCCAGTCGTCCCAGTCGTCGTCCTGAGCTGCCGCCCCGCCGGCCGCATTCAGCAGCACGAGGCCGACTGCTACGGACAAACGCCACGGTCGGCGGGCCGCGTTTGCAGCTGCCGTCACGGCTTCAGCCACTGCTGCGGCGGGTTGCGCAAGGCACCGGTGCCGAAGGCCTGATCGTCGAGGCCGATGTCGTACTGCGGGTTGCGCATTTCCAGCACGGTGCTGCTACCGCTGCGCAGGTCGCTGACCTGGCTGCGCAGCACGGTCGGGTGGCCCTGCACATCGGCGACTTCAAGGGTTTCGATCTTGCGGATCAGGCTGCCTTCGGCGTCGAAGTACTCGGCGCGGATCGGCAGGAAGGTGTCGGGGTGGATGACCGCATGCGAGTACGCGAACTCGACCGAGCCGGGCTCTTTCGGCTCGCAGCGGATCACGATTTCATCGGCGCCCTCGCTGATCAGGTCGTGCCAGTCCAGCGCCGGGTTACGGCCGCTGATGTCCTCGTAGAAGAAGTCCGAGCCGACGAAGCTGGTGCGCTTGTCGCCGGCGGAGATGCGCTTCTCCAGGTCCAGCGCCGGCAGGTACAGCCAGCGGTCGTCGTCGCGCGTGGTCTTCTTGTTGACCAGCAGGGCGGTGCCGCGCACATCGGCCGGGCGCGAAAACACCACCAGGAAATCCTGATCGCCGCCGTCTTCGATATCGCGCCGCAGCAGGGTGAACACGCGCTGCTGCTGTTGGCCGCGGCTGTCGGTGATCAGCATCCGCGCCAGGCTGCGGCCGTCGTCGCCGGCATAGCGCGCGGCCTGCTGGGCGCGGGCGACTATCTCCTCGGCGCGCGTGTCGATCTCGCGTGCGTCGACGCCGGGCGCTCCTGTGGCCAGCGCGAGCACCAGTGCAGCGCAACCGGTCGGAATGTTCAGTCTCATCGCATCACTCTCCGCAGCAGCCAACCATTGCCGGCGCCCAACAGCGCGGCCAGAAGGAACAAGGTTACCAAGGCCGACAGCGCCATGATCCCGGCCAGCAGCCAGCCGACGGTGATGTAGGGCACCAGCGGCGCGAACAGCAGCGGAGTGAAGCCGACCGCGATCACGATCGCATTGCGGCTGATCGCCAGTGCCGGCTCGCGGAACAGCGCGGCCAGGGTGGCATCGACATCGCCGAGCTCACGGTAGAGGCCGCGCGCACGCTCGATGAAGTGGATGGCGAAGTCGACCGCCAGGCCCAGGGCCAGCGCCGACAGCACTGCGATCGGCATGTCGTAGTCCTTGCCCAGCCAGCCGATCAGGCCGTACAGCACGCCGATCGACAGGGTCAGGGGCAGCATCGCCAGCAGGCCCAGCGGCAGGCTGCGGAACAGCAGCACCATCATCAGCAGCACGGCCACCCACGCACCGGCCAGGCTCCAGGCCATGCCGTGCACCATCTCGGCCTGCCACACGCCGTTCAGATGCGCCTTGCCGGCCCAGCGCGCGGTCAGCCCCGCGGGCAGCGGATGTGCGGTCAGATACTCGGCGACGAAGTCCTCGACCCGGCGCATGTCCTGGTTGTCGCCGCTCTTCAGCTGCAGCCACACCACCGCGCTGCTGTAGTCGGGGGTGGTGAAGTGCCAGAGATCCTGCGGCCGGTGCGAGGACTGGAACTGCAGCAGGGTCTGCGCGACGCCCGCCTGCGAATCGGGAATGCGCTGCTCGGCGAGGTCGCCGCCGCGCAGCTCGCGGTAGACGGTCTTGACGATGTCGGTCAGCGCATTGCTTTTGCCGACCAGGCCGGAGCCGTCCAGCGCGCGCTGCAGGGCCTCGACTTCGCGCAGCACCTCGGGCTGCTGGAACAGCGCCAGCTGGCGCTGAGCGTTTTCGATCCGCGTGGTCCAGGCTTCGGCTTCCGCGAAGTCCTCGGCGCCATCGACGATCTCCTGCGCCGCCCGCAGGGCGCGATCCAGCGCGGGTTCGGCTTCGACTGCACCCAGCACGCGATCACGCAGTGGCGAGGCGGGCAGGGCGCGCCAGTCGTCGACCACGCCGGCACGCACGGCCGCGCTGTTCTGCTCCAGCACCAGATAGGCATCGTAGGTGCCGGCGAAATGCGCGTTGAGCTCACGATCGGCCACGCGGATCTCATGGCTGGCCTTGAACCAGCGCACCGGGTTGTCATTGACCTCGATCCGGCCGATGCCGAGGGCGCTCACCACCGCCGCAGCGAGTGCGATCAGCAGGATCAAAGGGCGCTGGCGCTGCGACAGCGCGTGGATTCTCGCCAGCGGCGCATACAGGCGGCTGGCACGGGTGTCGGTGCGCGCCAGTGTGGCCAGCGCCGAGCCCGGCAGGCGGGCGACGAAGGCCGGCAGCAGGGTCATGGTCAGCACGAAGGCGAGCAGGATGCCGAAGGCGACGAAAGCACCGAAGATCTGCACCGGCGGAATCGGCGTCAGCAGCAGCGAGGCGAAGCCGACCGCCGAGGTCAAGGTGGTGAACAGCATCGGCCGGAACAGTTCGTCCAGCACGGCGTCCATCACCTCGCCTGCGTCCATGCCGGGGCGATAGCGCTCGGCGAAATCCGACTGGATGTGGATGGCATCGACCACCGCGATCGGCATCAGGAAGATCGCGATCATCGAACTCATGATGTGCACGGAGAAGCCCATGCCGATCAGCGCGCCCATGGTCACGATCACGCTGCCCATCGCCACCAGCATCGGCCCGGTCACGAACAGCGCGCTGCGGAAGAAGCCCCACATCAGCAGGAAGATCACCAGCCCGGCCAGCGGCGCGCAGATCGCCATCTGCACGAACATCTCGTAGCCGAAGGTGTCCTCGGCCACCGGCAAGCCGGTGATGTGGAAGCGGTCATCGGTGTCCAGCGTGGCGATCAGCTGGCGGATCTCGCCGGCGATGCGGTGGCTGAGGTTCTTGTCGATGATCGGCACGTACAGCGCGGCGGCACGGCCATCCTCCGAGGCCAGCGTGCCCCAGGCCAGCGGCAGCCGTTCGACCGCGGCGCGGATCGCCTGCGCCGCAGCAGCATCGGCCGGCGGCGCGCGCATCAGCCACTCGAAACGCAGGGTGCCCGGCCCGGCCTGGGTGACGTTGTCGACTTCGGCCAGCGACATCTGATCGATCGCGATCACGCCGTCGAGCTTCTGCACCGCAGCGCTCAACGCGTGCAGCGCGGTCAGCGAGCGCACGCTGTAGAGGCTGTCGCCGCTTGCCACCACGCCGACCACGATCGCATCGTGCAGGGCGAAGCGCTGCTTCACCGCGTTGTGGAACACGCGCTCGGGCTGATCGGCCGGCAGCATGTTCTCGGGATCGGTATCGATCCGCACCTGTGGGAACTGCAGCAGGGCCACGACGCTGATCAACGCGCACAGCAGGAACACCCGCCAGGGGTGGTGGATGGAGGCGCGCCATAGCGCACGCATGGTGGTCAACATGGGACGGTCGTGTCGGGCGGAAAGGGCGCGAGTGTAGCCGCAGCGTTGGACCGCTGCCGCCTGTCGCTGTTTATGCGTCCACTGCCTTCAGTTGCTCCCGCTGCTGCAGCCGCCACATCTGCGCGTAGTGGCCGTTCAAAGCCAGCAGCTCGGCATGGGTGCCGCGCTCGATGATGTGGCCGGCGTCCATCACCAGGATCTGGTCGGCATTCATGATCGTCGACAGCCGGTGCGCGATGACGAGGGTGGTGCGGCCCTGCTGGATGCGATCGAGCTCGGCCTGGATCGCGCGTTCGGATTTTGAATCCAGCGCCGAGGTCGCCTCGTCGAAGATCAGGATGGCCGGATTCTTCAGTAGCGCGCGGGCGATCGCCACGCGCTGCTTCTCACCGCCACTGAGCTTCAGGCCACGCTCGCCGACCGGGCTGTCATAGCCCTCGGGAAGTGCGGCGATGAAGTCGTGGATATGCGCGGCGCGGGCGGCGTCCTCGACCTGCTCATCACTGGCACCGACCCGGCCGTAGCGGATGTTGTAGCGGATCGAGTCGTTGAACAGAACCGTATCCTGCGGAACGATACCGGTGGCCGCGCGCAGGCTGTCCTGGGTGTAGTCGCGGATGTCGGCGCCGTCGATGCGGATGCTGCCTTCGCCCACGTCGTAGAAGCGGTACAGCAGCCGCGCGAGCGTGCTCTTGCCGCTGCCGGAATGGCCGACCACGGCCACCGTGCCGCCCGCTGGAATTCGGAAGCTGATGCCGTGCAGGATCTCGCGGCGTTCGTCGTAGGCGAAGTGAACCTGATCGAACTCGACCACCGGCCGCAGCGTCTGCAGTGCGGTCGCGTCAGGGCGGTCCTGCACCTCGCGGTCTTCCTCCAGCAGGCCCCACAGCTTCTCGATATTGGTCAGCGCCTGCTTGACCTCGCGATACATCATGCCGAGAAAGTTCAATGGCGCTGCCAGCTGCAGCAGATAGGCATTGACCAGAACAAGATCGCCGACGGTGAGCTCGCCCGCCACCACGCCCGAGGCCGCGCGCCACATCAGCGCGGTGACGCCCAGCGAGACGATCGCGTTCTGGCCGATGTTGAGCACCGCGAGCGTCTTGTAGCTGAGTACTTCCGCTTCTTCCTTGATGCGCAGGCTGGCGTCGAAGCGCTGGGCTTCGTGTTCCTCGTTGTTGAAGTATTTGACCGTCTCGTAGTTGAGCAGCGAATCCACCGCCGAGGCGCTGGCAGCGGTGTCGGCGTCAACCGAGGCGCGGTAGTACTGGGTGCGCCACTCTGTGACCTTGATCGTCCACACGATGTAGGTGACCAGGGTGATGCCGGTGATGATCGCGAAGCCGGTGTCGTAGAGGACGACCAGCACGGTCGTGACCAGAGCGACTTCGAGAATGGTCGGGAAGATGGTGTAGAGGGTCCAGTCGAGCAGGTCGGACACCGAACTGCCGCCGCGCTCGACGTCGCGGCTGACGCCGCCGGTCTTGCGATTCAGATGAAAGCGCAGGCTCAGCGCATGGAGATGCCGGAACACCTTCAGCATCACGGTGCGCGCGCTGCGCGCCATCACCCGGGCGAACACGATCTGGCGCAGCTCGGTGAACACGCGCTCCGACAGCCGCGCCCCGCCATAGGCCAGCAGCAGGCCAACCGGCAGCACCAGGGCGAGGCTGGAGGCATCGGCCGGCAGATTCAGCCCGTCGACCAGGTTCTTCAGAATCATCGGCACCGTCAGCCCGGCCAGTTTGGCGGCGACGAGACAGCTGAGCGCCAGCGCGATGCGGCCGCGATAGGGCTTGAGGAAAGGCAGCAGAGTCGACACAACGGCGCGCGTGGTGCGGCCGCTGCTGGCCGCGGGCGTGGCGGCAGTTGATGGCGTGGTCATCGCGCAAGGGTGAGGGCGGGGACTGGGTTTGGCAACGGTGCTTGGAGATTCGGGATCCGGGATCCGGGATCCGGGATTCGGGATTCGGGATTGCCGAAGGTAGGAAGGGTGTCGTGGTGCAGGGTGTTGGCCTAACCTGCCTACAACGCGCGTCGTTCGACCTTGCATCGCCAGTCGAACCCTGCCTCCCGAATTCCGAATCCCGACCGACTCATGCCCAAAGCCTCACTCGCCAACCCAGAACCGCTGCCCTTGATCGAAGCGCTGTGCCGGCGCTATCCGACCTTGCCGCGGGCGCTATGGGAGGCGAGGTGTGCGGGCGATGAGGTGCGCGATGCGAACGGTGCGCCGCTGGGTGCGCAGGTGCTGATGCCGCGTGGGTCGACGGTCTGGTACAGCAGGGCGGACGATGAGCCGGTGATTCCGTATGCGCATGCGATCCTGTACGCCGATGAGGATCTGCTGGTGGTCGACAAGCCGCATTTTCTGCCGGTGCTACCGGCCGGCCGTTACCGCACACAGACTCTGCTCGCGCGCTTGCGGGCCGAAACCGACAACCCGCAGCTGGTGCCGCTGCACCGGATCGATCGCGAAACCGCTGGCCTGATGTTGTTCTCGCGCCGACCAGACACCCGCGATGCCTACCAGGCGCTGTTCCGCGAGCGTCGAGTGCTCAAACGCTATCTGGCGCGCGCGCCAGCACTGCCGGCGCTGACGTTTCCGTATGAGCACGCCAGCCGGATCGAGCGCGCGCCGTCGGGATTTCCGATGGTCGAGATCGACGGCGAAGCCAACGCCTTCACCCGGATCGAGGTGGTCGCGCGCGATTCAGAGACCTGGACCTATGCGCTGTACCCGCACAGCGGCCGCATGCATCAGCTACGCGTGCAGATGGCCGGCTTGGGCGCGCCACTGTTGCACGACCGCTGGTATCCCGAGCTGCTGGGCGATGCCCCCGATGATCCAGCGCGGCCGCTGCAGCTGCTGGCGCAGGGGCTGAGTTTCATCGATCCGCTGAGTGGCCTGCCACGCAGCTTTGCCTCGCAGCTGGCGCTGTCCTTTGCTGCTTCGGGCTCGGCACCGGCCGGTCTGTAGGTTCAGCCCGACTCGGCAGAGCAAACCCTCGCTGGCTCAGAACCGATACAGCAGCCGCAGCAGCCAGGCCCGCGCCCGATAGTCCGGGCTTTCGTCGCCCAGCAGGATCACATTCGCCAGCGTGTTGGGCGCCGTGTCGTCCTGCGCAAAGTCGGCGCCGTCGAAGCGCTCCAGGCGGAAGTGCAAGCCCAGCTCCAGGCCTTCGCGCAGGGCGTAGTCGAGACCGAGATCCGCACGCAGCAGGCGGGCGCGGGTATCGGGCAAGGGCGCGCTGGTGAGCGCGCTGCCGGTGCGCACTTCGAGGACGCCGTCTGCATCGCTCAGGCTGGCGTCGGCGCGCAGGCGCAGGCGTGAGCCTGGCGCACGATGCGACAGGCCCAGGCCCAAGCTGTCGACCCGATCGGAATGGTCTACCGCCCAGTTGCGGTTGGGGTCGTTGGCCTGGTTCAGGCGGTTCGCTCCGCCCTGGAACGCGCGTCCACGTTGCGCGGCATCCAGCCACTCGCGGCCGGCGAAGGCATGCAGCCACACGTTTCCCGGCAGCCCCTGCGAGAGATCCAGCTGCACATGGCGGATGCGGCTGTCGGTCAGGCCGAACTCGGACGCGCGATAGTCATCGCGCAGCTCGCCGAGGTTGAGGTTCCACTGGCTGCGCTCGCCCAGCTGCAGGCTGGCGAAGCCGCCGATCTGGTGACGCCGGCGATCTGCCAGGTGGTACTGACGCAGCCCCGGCAGATTCTCGAAGGCGCCGGGCACGCTCGCCACGTACTCGGGGCTGTGTGCATCGACAAAGTCGCGGCTGCCGAGATAAGTCGAGCCCTCGCGATTCACGCCGCCGAGCGTCAAGCCGTAGTCGAAGCGGTCCGAGGCGCGATGCCGAAGCTTGAGCGTGAGCCGCTGCTCGCGGCTGTCGCTGCGTGCTGATGTGGTGCGCTCGATGGACTGGTGCGCAAGTTCGGCGTCGACACCGAAGCTGCGATCGGGATGCCAGCCGGCGCCGAGTGCATACAGGCTGTCGCGGGAGCCGGGCGCGAGGTTGAACCGCCTTCGCGCGCTGTTGGCAGCCGCATTCTGCAGTTCGGAGTCACCGCTGATGTAGATGTACTCGTTCACTGGCGTACGGTTGTCGCGATCGTCGACGCGCAGGCGCGCGTCCCAGCGCAGCGCGCTCAGTGAGCGCTGTGCGAGCCGCAGGCTCAGCATGCGGCTGTCAATGCGGCCGCCGAGATCCGCTCGCGGCAATGGCACCGACAGCGCGGCCAGCAGTTGAGGCGCAGCGCTGTAGTCCAGAAAGCTCTGGTTCTGACGCATCTGCCCGAGCGCGAGATCGGCATTGAGGCGAAGGCTGGGCGAGATCGCATAGCCTGCGGCCAAGCTCAGCTGATGAAAGCGGTTGTCAGGCGCTGGCTGTGCGCGATTGACCGCGGGCGAGCCTGAGCCCGCAGCCCAGCCGGCGACCTGCGCGAACGGCGTCTGCCAACCCAAAGCGTCGATGGCGTTGTCGAAGTGCGCGAGGTAGAAGCCGGTTCGCAGCTGCAGGCGTGGCCCGGCGTGCAGCAGGCCAAGATCAGCCGTGCGCGTGCGCTGATCCAGCGGAGCCGCCAGCAGGATCGAACGCGAATTGCCACCGGTGTTGCCGGTGACGGCAGCGAAGCGACGCAGGCCCGACTGCTGCACTTCGCGATAGCGTGCATCAAGCTGCCAGTGTGGGCCCAGGACCGCGCTGCCGCGCACTGCGGCGTGGCCGCGTCGGCGTTCGAGTTCGACCGGAATCAGGCTGGGCAGCAGCTCGCGCATGGCCGCCGTGGTGGCGCCGGGCACCCAGCCCTGAGGCAGGCCGAACTGACCGCGACCGTCGCCTCGCAGCGGCGTACTCACCCGTTCGATTCCATCGGAAAGCCGCGCGCTTTCGGCTTCGATGCGCCAGCGGCCGGCTTCGCCGACGGTCGCCGCAACGCGCGGCTTCGGGCCACCTGCGTCGTGCGCTTCGACGCGCCAGAAGCGCGACGACTCTGGTGACTGCGGTTTGCACAGCAGCAGATCGAGCAGACCGAGCGTGCCCGCGTTCTGGCGGCGACCGGCCAAATCGCCGCGGCGGAAGGGATCATCGCTTGCGAGCGCCGCGGTCAACACCACGCTGTGGCAGCCGCTGTCGACAGGCATCCACGCGGTGGCGTCCGCGTCGTCGGCCTGTGCAGACCAGGCGCCACTGAGGCCAAGACCGAGTGCAATCGCGAACGGCAGGGGAGCGAACGTGCTGCGCATGGTCGTTCTCCTAGCGGGTGGCGCCGACGCCGGACGGGTGATTGCTGCCGTGCACCTGCTGATGGCAGTTGAGACAGTCCTGGCCCATCAGCGAGGTCGAACCCGAGGGCAGGCTACTGCCTGACAGGCCGGTGCCTGACAGCGCCGTGCTGGGATGGAACTGCGCCAGATGGCACTGCTGGCACAGGAAGGGCGTGCGCTGCTTGAGCAGGGCGCCGTGCGCAGAGCCGTGCGGCGTGTGGCAGCTCATGCAGTCCTCGCGTGCCGGTGGGTGCTCCCACAGAAAGGGCCCGCGCATCTCGGCATGGCATTCGTGGCAGGTTTCGTTGATCGTCGGTCGGGTCAGTGCGGCCGGCGTGGCGCTGCCGTGCGCGGCGTGGCAGTCGCTGCACTGCATGCGACCGGCGTCCAGCGGATGCGCCGAGACCTTCATGAATTCGGCATGCTCCTTGCGATGGCAGCTCGCGCAGTGTTCGACCTCGGCTTCTGCGCTCGACATGGGATCGTCGAGCGTGTGCAGACGATGGCAGTCGACACAGGCCAGCCCTGCGTCGGCATGGGCGCTGGCAGTCCAGTGCAAGGCATTGCCGTGGTGGCAATCGAGACACACCGCATCTCCCGCGCCGCCGCCTTCGCCTTTGACGAAGCGGATATCGGTAGCCGCCCGCGGCTCACCGCGCGGTGGTCGCCGCATGTGTTCCTCGCTGGCGCCGTGGCAGCTGCCGCAGCCCTGCTCAGCGAAGCGGTTGCGCGAGTCCGAGAGCACTGCATGCGGCCCGTGCAGCACGGCGTTGAGCTGCGGATCGTCGTGACAGGCAAGGCAGTTGTCCGCCGACTCGGGCAGTTGAGCGTGCGCGCTGACTCCGACTACAGCCAACCACAGCGTGGCGATGAGCTTCACCCAGAGAGGACCGAGTGGCCGAGCCTCGAACGGACGCATGGATGCTCTCCCGTGCACTGATCACTGGTCGAGCGTAGACACAGGGAGCGCGGCTGGGTTTGATCCAGATCAGAAGCACTGCTGCCGATGTAGGCATCCTCATGGTGGCCCTTCGCAATGGAGAGAGGCATGAGGCATCGCGGTCAGCCGACGGCACTCCCGCTGCGCGGCGCGTTCTGGCTGTGCGTCTACGTCACGCTGGTGATCGCGCCGCTGGGCCTGCTGTTGCTGGGTGAGCGCCCTCGGCCGGGCGGCTTCTGGTGGGATTTCGCGCTGGCGCTGGGCTATGCCTCGCTGGCCATGATGGGCCTGCAGTTCGCGCTGACCGCGCGCTTTCGGCGCGCGACGGCACCCTTCGGTATTGATCTCATCTATTACTTCCACCGCTATCTGGCATCGATCGCGGTTGCGCTGCTGGTCGCGCACGCGCTGATCCTGCTGCTGCGCTTTCCGGCGACGGTGGGGCGGATCGATTTCACTGCCGCACCCCTTTACATGAGTGCCGGCTGGGTCGCGCTGTTCGCCTTCCTCGTATTGGTGGCCAGCTCGCTGTGGCGCAAGCGGTTGCGCCTTGAGTACGACCGCTGGCGCCGCGTGCACGTGGTGCTGGCCGTGCTCGGCCTGGTCGCCTCGTTCGTCCACGTGCTGGGCTCGGGCAGCTATCTCGAAGTCGAGTGGAAGTACGCGCTGTGGATTGCGCTCGGCGCGTTCTGGCTGGGCCTGGTGCTTTACGTGCGCCTGCTCAGGCCCGTGGCCCTGATGCGCCGGCCTTGGAAGGTCATCGAGGTTCGGCCCGAGCGCGGGCGCAGCTGGACGCTTGCGCTGGAACCCGAAGAAAGTCGCGGCTTCGACTATCGCGCCGGACAGTTCGTCTGGCTCAGCCTGCGCGCCACACCCTTCGGCATGCGCGAACACCCGTTCTCGATCGCGTCCAGCCCCAGCCGGCCAGGCCGGCTCGAGTTCACCATCAAGGAGCTCGGCGACTTCACCCGCACGATCAGCCAGATCCAGCCTGGCGAGCGCGCTTGGGTGGACGGCCCCTACGGCAACTTCGGCGTGGAGGGCCACGAGGACGCGCCTGGCTTGGTCTTTATTGCCGGCGGCGTCGGCATCGCACCGGTGATAAGTCTGTTGCGCTGGCTTGCAGATCAGGGCGAGCAGCGTCCGCTGTGGCTGTTCTATGGCAACCGAACTTTCGATCGCATCGTGTTTCGCGAAGAGCTCGAAGCCCTGCAGCAGGTCTTGTCGCTCAAACTGGTGCACGTACTGGGCGATCCGCCCGAGGGCTGGGTCGGCGAACGTGGCTTCATCACCGCCGAGGTTTTGAACCGCCACCTTCCTGGTCAGCGCGATCGCCTGCACTGTTTCGTGTGCGGTCCCGAACCGATGATTCGTCTGTCCGAGCGAAGCCTCGAAAGCCTGGGTGTACCGCTGTCGCGCCTGCACTCCGAGATCTTCGATCTCGCCTGATCCTTCTCAACGCCATCCACTACAACGCTTCCCGCCATCGCCAGGAGATACACCATGCGAGAACTCTGGGCCCGCCGAATCGCCGCCTTCACCGGTCTGATGGTCGTGCTGCTGTCTGCCGCTTTCGCCGCCGTGCAGAACCCACCCGCCGGCCCCGTGCTGGCCTTGACGATGGGCGCGGATGGCGCCGACGCCGCGCTGCTCACCCGCGGTCGTGAAGTGGTGCTGGCGAATGATTGCCTGCGCTGTCACTCGATCGCCGGCGAAGGCAGCCCGCGCAGCCCGCTGGATGGAGTCGGCGCCCGCCTGTCCGCGACGGAGATCCTGCACTTCGCCACCGCCGACGAGGCCGTGCGGGACGACCTCGCACCGCGCGCCATCAATGCCAAGCGCCCCTATGCCGAACTGCCGCAGGAAGACCTGCAGGCGATGGTCGCGTATCTCGCTTCGTTGAAGTAGCGGCCGTGTAGTGCCGGTGGGAACCGGGCGGTTTTCTGTGGTCGAAGTCGATGGGCGCGGGTCACGCGCGCATCGTTGGCTTCTTTGAGTGTGGCTGCATCCTGCGGACCCGCGGGTAGATGCGCTGCGCTCATCTACCCTGCGGCGCACCGAGCCGTCCGGCTTCGGTCGAAGTCCGGGCGTCACTCGCGTTGGTTGGGCGACGATCGTGCCCGAGCGTGGTGACAGCGGAGCCTCCCACTGCGCGGCGCTGATTTTTGCTTCCTCGAAGCCTGTTCAATCGTCCTCGATCTGGCTGCGTGCGAACTCGGCGTCGAGCTTCTCCATGGCATCCTTCGGCTTGAGCTTGCCCGCGCGCTCGTAGGCCGCGGCTGCGTCATCCTCGCGCTTGTCGCCGTACAGCAGCATCAGGCCGTTGCCGTACTCGATGTGGGCGATTGGCGAGTCGGGCGTCAGCTCGATCGCGGTGGCCAGGTGCTTTTCACCGGTGGCGGCTTTGGCGCCATAGGTCAGGCCGCCGAGCATGCTGCCGACCTTGTTGATGATCTCGGCGTGGTACAGGCCCAGTGCGGTGTGCGCCTCGGCATGCTTGGGAGCGAGCTTCAGTGTGGCGTCAAGGCTTTCCTTGACCTTGCCCGCCAGTCCCTGGGTCAGGGCCTTGGCGATCGAGATGCTCTGGCTGTAGCGACCGATTGCGAACGCGCGCCGGAAGTGGCTGTTGGCGCGCTTCGGCAGGGCCTGCGCAGCCACTTCGGCAAGGGCTACCAACTGCTCGTAGCGCTTGAGCTTGGCCGCGTCGGAATCCAGCAGATGGCTGCCGTGAATGCCACCGGCCTTCACCGCGACCGAGGCGCCCAGCACGCCGAGCGACTCGCCCAGTTCGAATGCTTGTTGAAAATCGCCCGAGTGAAAGGCGCGCCAGGCTTCCTGCAGGGTGGCCGCGGCGTCGGCCGCATCAACTGAAAGCTTGGCGGCCTTGACGCTGCCGGCGACGTCCGCGTCATCAGGGAAGGGCTCGCAGTCGCCTGCGTGCAGCTTGGCCCAAGCTTTTTCCAGCTTGGCGCCGGTGTAGTCGAAGGGCTTGCTGTCGTGCGGAAATTCCGCCCACGCTTTGGTCTTGGCCATCCGAATCCTCCCGATGCGCAGTGCGCGTAGTGTGTTTGTTCTATCGCACAAACCTAGCATGCGCGGCGGCGCCGATGCGGTGCCGCGGGCGTCAGCCGACGACCGTCATCACAGGAGCAAGCGCATGAAGCAGATCAAAGCCCGTCGTCACAATCAGCCGGCGCCCAGCCTGCTGTCCGCCCGCGATCTGGTGTTGGCCGGTTTGGGTGTGGTGGCGATCGCCCGCCGCAACGGCCTGAAGACCCTGAGCACGCTCGATGCGCGTCGCCGCAACCTGAGCGAACGTGTACAGCTGGAGCTCGGCGCTGTGGGCAGTCGCATTGGCGAAGTCCTCGACAGCGCCCGCACCCGCATCGGAACGCGTCAACCCCTTTGAGACAGCCTGTTCACCAGATAGCTGTCATTCGTTCTCCTGAGTGGCGGATTCGCTCATGCTTGCGATCTCGTTGCTTCCGAGTTCACTGGGCAGGGTCACGATG
>NZ_JBILJQ010000154.1:0-4098 GCF_044377145.1 Aquimonas sp. | reverse complement strand
GGTTCGAAAGAGCCTTGGGCGAGTCGAAGAATCAAAATAGGTGAGCGATAGCAGGCTGAAGGTCCGAAAAAATCGGCTGGGGACCGCCCAGGGCTCAGTTGGTCGCGTTGTTCAGAGCTTCCTTAGACACGCGCGTGTCGCCGCGCGGGTCCGCTGCCTGCATCGGCCGGAGGCCTCCACCGTGCCGTGGCCTCCGGCAGACTTGGGCTTGTCGACGCATTCAATGCGTGGTCCCGTCGGTGCCGCAGGCCGAATCCGCATCGGTTGACCGCAGTGTCGACACAGCAGCGTTCTTCGCGTTCTGGGCTCGGCCGGCGGCAGGACGGCGCGCAGCTCAGATAGTCACCGATGATGAAGCTCCGTAGACTCGCGCACCGACGCCAAGCATCGAATGATCGCGCTTGGCGCCTCGCTGCCCACACGCCAAAGGGGAACCTGCATGCGCTCACGTCATTATCTGCTGCCAGCTGCCATCGCCCTGTTCGTCGCCGCGCCGGCCCATGCCGGGGATGGCAACCGACCGGCCAGCGCTTACCAGATCGAAAAAGCGTCCTTGATCGAGGCGCCGTCCATGCGCCTGCCTCCGCTCGATCGCGACGCCTTGGCCGCGACCGATGCCCTGACCGACGGCAAGGGCCGTCCATGGCGCTTTGCACGGCCGGTCGATGTGATGGTTTCCACGACCGATGCCGGGCGCTGGACGCGCGACGCCGACGGCGAGCGCTGGACGTTGGCGATCGACGCCGGAGATGCCGTGCACCTCAACTTCGGGTTCTCGCGGTTCGACCTTCCACCCGGGGCGCAGCTCCGTGTGTTCTCCCCCGACGGGTCACTGCAGCTGGGCCCGTACACGCACGAGGACGAGTTGCCGCACGGCCAGTGGTGGACACCGCTGATGCCGGGCGGCCAGGCTGTGCTGGTGCTGGACGTGCCCACCGATCAGCGCGGGGCCGTCGACCTGGTGCTGCAGCGCGTGGGTCAGGGTTACCGTGGCTTCGGTGCGATCAATCCGCGGCAGAAGTCCGGCTCGTGCAACATGGACGTTGCCTGCCTTGCCGCCGGCGACCCCTGGAACGCCCAACGCCGCTCGGTCGCGCGCTTGCTGATCGGTGGTGCCGGCCTGTGCACCGGCGGGCTGATCAACAACACCGCCAACAATCGCCGCATGCTGTTGTCGACGGCATCCCATTGCGGGATCACTGCGGCCAACGGGGCTCAGGTGGTGGCGCTGTTCAACTATGAAAGCGCGAGCTGCCGCACGCCGGGTTCAGCAGCCAGTGGAACGGTAGTGCCCGAGCCATCCGGCGGCGTACAGAGCCTGGCGTGGATCGCCGGCAGCAGTAACCCCTTCAACACGCAACCCACCCCCACCGGCCCGACCGGCGACCGCACTGATTGGACGCTGATTGAACTCAGCACGCCACCGAATCTGGCAGCACTCAACGTGCACTGGGCAGGCTGGACTCGCTCAGCCACCGCACCGACCTGCAGCGTCCCGGCAGCGCCCAGCGAAACCGCGGGCCTGTGCGCGTCGATCCATCACCCGTCGGGCGATGAAAAGCGCATCACCTTCGCGCAGACCAATATGACCACCGGCAACATCGCCACGGCAACGCAGGCACACTGGAACGTTGCCTGGGACCCGAACCCGCCGCTCGTGCCCGGAATCCAGCCGCCGCCGATCTCTGTCACACCCGGTGTGACCGAACCTGGCTCATCCGGCAGCCCGCTGTTCGATTCATCCCGTCGCATTGTCGGCGTGCTGAGCGGCGGACCCTCCTTCTGCGGCGCCACGGGCGGTAGCCTGGCCGACCTGTACGGCAAGCTGTCGATCGCGTTTTCGGGCACCGTGGTGAGCGGCAGCCCCACCATTGCAAGCGTGCTCGACCCAGGCACCACCGGTGCGGTCACGCTCGATGGCATTGACGTCGAGGCAACCACGGAACCGCCGATCTTCGCAAACGGTTTTGAATCATAGGTATCGGTTCCACGCAGTCCAAAGCGTGTTGGCGGTGCTCACCGGCTCGGATCAGTCGCTCGGATCGAGACAGGCATCAATCAGCTCTCGCGCCAATCAGAAATGACGGGGACAGCGCCATCGATTCGCAGGTTTTCGGCAAGTGCCGCGAATGATGCCTGTCCCCGTTCGCGTTCCGAGGCGGTCGGGGACGTGTCGATCCACCCGAGTCAAGCCTGGACGGGCGATTCAGTACCGTGTCCGGCCCGGCTTGCGCATGTCGCTTCCACCGGCCAGGATCAGGCCCAAGCTGAAATGATCGACACCATGACCAAGTACCTGATCCCCTTCCCCAGCGCCGCGATGGTCGTGGCCGATGATGACTGGGATGCGGTCGTTCGCGATTCGCATGCCGTCATTGAAGAGGCGAAAGTCGCCGGCGTGTATGTGTTTGGCGGTGGCATCGACGAGAGCGTGCCGCTGGTGCGGGTGTCGGCTTCGGGCGCTGTTGCCGAGGGTGGATATCCCTGGGGGCCTGCGCTCAATGGCGGTTTCACCGTGCTTGAGTTGCCTTCGCGCGATGCGGCTGTTGAATGGGCGGCGCGGATTGCCAAGGCGTGTCGCTGTGACCAGGAGTTGCGGGTGTTCGGGTACGACCCGCAGTCCTGAGCGCGGGGCGAGCGCGCTGTAGGCGGGCGGCCAAGTGTTCATTCAAGCCGATGTCGCCTTTCAGCACGGATCAATTCAATCGCGGGAGCCCACTGCATGCTGTATCGATATCTGATGGGGCTGGGTTTGCTGATCTGCTGGGCCGCGGATGCATCTGCCGCCTGTTCGCACACCTTGCGCGGCATTTCTTCGGAATTCGACATCGTCATCAGTGATGGTGCCTGCAGCTATAGCAGCGTGATGATCCTGGTGATCCCACTTAAGGCAGCGGAGGGCGATTCCGAGAACGACGAGTCGCCTGAGCCGATTCCGTTCGATTCGCAATGCAGCTTCGAAGAGGATGTGGCGATCACCTGCAAGGCGGACGGCGTCACGCCCTTGGCAGGTGCCATCTACAGGGCAGTAAAAGAGCCCGATCCCGTCTGCGGGACGGGTCCAGAATTCGGATATAGCTGCGTCTCCGGCTGTGAGAATGGAGCGCTCGCGTATATCCGCTGGGAGCCCTACGAGTGCTGAGCGGGTGACGCGATCAGGTAGCGCGTGTGGGGCGTCGGTCAGTCCGCAGCGCTACGACGTTGCTGGATGATGCGTTCGGTCAGATGGCTGGGAGAACTCCGATGAGCCTCGATGTCCAAGCTCGCTGCTGCGCTTGCTCACGGCGCTCGCTGCCATGACGACTGCGAATACGCCCGGGTACTCCGGAACACCGCTTGCGCGCAAGCTCGGCATCAAGGAGGCGCATCGGGTATTGCTCCTTGACGCTCCGGACGGATATCACCAGCTGCTGGCTCCACTGCCAGCCTCGGTCGTCTTCGTGAGCGAGGCCGACGCAGGGGTCGATATCGCTCACGTGTTTGTGTCCCGGCGTGAGGACCTGGAGCGCTTTCTGGGCGATTTCCGCGGGGCGCTCAGGCCCGTTGCGGCACTGTGGATCTCGTGGCCGAAGAAGTCGTCCAAGGTTCCAACAACGATCACCGAGGACACGATCCGGGCCTTGGCCTTGCCGCTCGGCTTCGTGGACATCAAGGTCTGTGCGGTCACCGAGATCTGGTCCGGGCTCAAGCTGGTGGTTCGCAAGGGGCTTCGCTGAGCATTCGACCTGATCTCCGAACAGCGCTGGTCGTCCATACTCGATCGCCCTCGCCCACCCCGCATCCAGATCTTCAGGCCGCATCCGGGACACGCATGCTCAACGCCAGCTCGATCCTGCTCATTGTCGCGGCGGCGCTGAGTGCGTTGGCCGCTGTGGCACACCTCGCCTGCATTGCGCTCGGCCCCGCGGCCTACCGCTTCATGGGCGCCGGAGAGAGGATGGCGCGTGCCGTTGAAGCCGGCAGCATCCGCCCGTAAGCGTCCGCCCACCCCACCTACCGCCGTGACCTCATCACGCCGACCCTGACAACCATTCCAAACGGAGGAGTGGTGCGATGCGGTGTTCAGCGATGTGGGGTTGGCAAGCGCATGTGCGCTCG
>NZ_JBILJQ010000153.1:0-4104 GCF_044377145.1 Aquimonas sp. | reverse complement strand
CCCCACGGTGGGGCGCGATAACGAACATCAATCCGGAGTGCTTTCGTGGGTCAGTCAGTTGTTGTGTTGGGCGCGCAGTGGGGGCGAAAGCCCGCGCACTGTGCAGCCACTGGCTGCCTGCGGGCTTGAGCGCGGCGGGCAGGAGCCCGCCGCTGGCCTGTGAGTCGAGGCAGGAGCCGAGACCACAGGCGAAGTCGCCCCACGGTGGGGCGCGATAACGAACATCAATGCGGAGTGCTTTCAAATGGGTCAGTCAGTTGTTGTGTTGGGCGCGCAGTGGGGCGACGAAGGCAAAGGCAAGATCGTCGATCTGCTGACCGAACGCGTGGGCGGCGTGGTGCGTTTCCAGGGTGGCCATAACGCCGGCCATACCTTGGTGATCGGCGGCAAGAAGACCGTGCTTCACCTGATCCCCTCCGGCATCCTGCACCCGGGCGTGCTGTGCATGATCGGCAACGGTGTGGTGCTGTCGCCGGCGGCGCTGAAGAAAGAAATCGGCGAGTTGGAAGCGGAAGGCATCGACGTGCGCTCGCGGCTGAAGATCAGCCCGGCGACGCCGCTGATCATGCCGTACCACATCGCGCTGGATCAGGCCCGCGAGAAGAAGGCCGGCGGCAAGGCGATCGGCACCACCGGCCGCGGTATTGGCCCGGCGTATGAGGACAAAGTGGCGCGTCGCGGCGTCCGCGTGGCCGACCTGCACTACCCGGGCGAGCTGGCCGAGAAGCTGCGCAACGTTCTGGACTACCACAACTTCGTGCTGACCCAGTACCTGGGGGTTGCCGCGGTCGACTTCCAGCAGACGCTGGACGAAGCCTTGGCCTTCGGCGAGTACGTCGAGCCGATGAAGGCCGACGTTTCCGGCCTGCTGCACGAGCTGCGCAAGCAGGGCAAGCAGGTGCTGTTCGAAGGTGCGCAAGGGTCCTTGCTCGACATCGATCACGGCACCTATCCCTATGTCACCTCCAGCAACACCACGATCGGCGGCGCCCTGGCCGGCACGGGTGTCGGTGCTGATTCCATCGACTACGTACTGGGTATCGCCAAGGCCTATGCCACCCGCGTCGGCGGGGGTCCGTTCCCGACTGAGCTCGATGATGAGCTGGGTGAAGATATCCGGCGTCGCGGCGCCGAGTTCGGCGCCACCACCGGCCGTCCGCGTCGCTGCGGCTGGATCGATCTGGTCGCGCTGAAGCGCGCTGTGGCGATCAACGGCATCAACGGCCTGTGCGTCACCAAGCTTGATGTACTGGATGGCTTGCCGAGCCTGAAAATGTGCATCGGCTACCGCTACCGCGGCAAGGAGACCGAGTACGCGCCGTTGGACGCCGCCGGTTGGGAGGAGTGTGAGCCGGTTTACCTGGAGTTCCCGGGCTGGACCGAATCCACCCATGGTGTCACCCAGTGGGACAAGCTGCCGCCGGCTGCGCGCGCTTACCTGCGTTCGCTGGAAGAGCTGGTCGGTTGCCCGCTGGCGATGGTGTCCACCGGCCCCGACCGCAACGCCAACATCGTTCTGAAAGATCCCTTCGCGTAAGCACATGAGTGCTGCGATCGACAGCCCCGAGCTTCGCGCGCGCCTGTGCGCGGAGTTCGAGCGGCATGCTGTTCAGCGCCCGGAACAGGCCGCCTCGGCGGCCGAGTTCATCGAGCTGCTGGCAGATCCCGAGGCGTTCTCGCGCGAGCGGGTGAACGGCCATTTCACCGCCTCGGCTTGGCTGGTTGCGGGTGACGGCGAGCGCGTGCTGCTGACGCACCATCGCAAACTGCAGCGCTGGCTTCAGCTGGGCGGACACGCGGACGGCGAGGCCGACCTCGCTGCCGTCGCACTGCGCGAGGCGGAAGAGGAATCCGGGCTGGTCGGGCTCGCGCTCGCGGGCGGCATCTTCGACCTCGATCGCCACTGGATTCCACCGCATCACGCTGTGTCCGGCCACTGGCACTTCGATGTGCGCTACGTGGTCCGTGCTGGCGCGAGCGAGACCTTCGTGCTCAACGAGGAATCACTGGCGCTGGCCTGGGTAGAGATCGCAGCTCTGGTGAACGATCCATTGATCGATGAATCGCTGCGCCGGATGGCGATAGATTGGCTTCAGCTGCCGTCGGCATCACGCTCGGCCTGACGCTTCATCGAGAGCTCGATCTCGGCGGTAAGACCATTCACCGCCAGATGCACCTCCAAGCCCATCGCGAGGCTGGCCACCAGCAAGCTGGCGACGCCGAACAGGGCGAAGCCGGCCGGCACCTGGCTCAGCGCAAAGCCGGTGTAGGCATCGATCGCCAGGGTCAGGCTGGTGGCGACGAAGGCGCCCAGCGCCACGTACAGCAGCACGCACGCGCGCAGTACGTAGTGGCTGCGCCGACGGTGCTGGGCGATCTGCCGGTCCAGCGCACTGCGTAGCTCAGCGCTGCCGCATTCGCCGCGCGCAGCCAACAGTGCGCGCAGGCGGTCGACCACGCGTGCCAAACGGTTGTTGGCCGAGATCAGCAGTGAGCCGGTCGCCGCCATCAACAGCGCGGGCGCCAGCATGGCGGTGAGCATCGGGTAGTGGCTGCCGGCGTTGGCGATCATGGGTCGGCGGGACGGGTCTAAGGCGGCAGCACATCCTAGCGGGTACCAGGGTGCGTGGGATTGCGGTCGGTGCGGCTGCGCGGCGCATTGCCGCCAAAGAGCGAAACCCATGCGGCGAGGGCCGGCCTGGCGGCTATGCTTGGCAGCCGCATCGAGCACGCCCATGCCGTCGTCAGCCGTTCGCCCCCATGTGCCGCCCGCCCGCTTGGCCCTGATCCTCGGCGCGCTGGCGATGTTCGGGCCGTTCACCATCGACAGCATCTTTCCGGCGTTCGGGGTGATCCAGGCCGATTTCGGGGTGCAGGCGGCGGCGATGCAGCAAAGCATCAGCGTGTATCTGCTGGCCTACGCGCTGGCCAGCGTCATCCACGGCCCGCTGTCGGATGCCTACGGCCGCAAGCCGGTGATCCTGGTCGGAGTGGCGCTGTTCGTGCTCGCTTCGATTGGCTGTGCGCTGTCGTCCAGCCTGACCGAACTGCTGCTGTGGCGCGCGCTGCAGGGTGTGTCCTCAGGCGTGGGCATCATCATTGGCCGCGCCATCGTGCGCGACCTGCGCGAAGGCGAGGCGGCGCAGCGGCTGATGAGCCAGATCTCGATGATCTTCACCATCGCTCCGGCAATCGCGCCGATCATCGGCGGCTGGATCCTCGGCTGGTCGAACTGGCAGATGATTTTCTGGTTTCTGGTTGCGTTCGCGCTGGTGCTGCTGGTGATCACCGCGCTGGCCCTGCCTGAGACCCATCCAGCCGAGCGCCGGGTGCCGTTCTCGGTCCAGAGCCTGTGGCGCGTTTCGACGGCCATGCTGGGCAATCGCACTTTCATGATGCTGACCCTGATCGGCACCCTGAACTTCGGCGCACTGTTCATCTACATCGCGTCTGCGCCGGTGTTCGTGATGACTCACCTCGGCTTGAACGAACAGCAGTTCGGCTGGTTTTTCGCGCCCGCGGTGGGCGGCATGGCGGTGGGTGCGTTTCTGTCCGGCCGCGCGGCCGGGCGGATCAGCCCGCGCCGTTCGGCCAGCCTCGGCTTTGTGCTGTGCCTGACGGCCACGCTGGCAGGCCTGATTTACGCCGCGTCGGTTGAGCAGGTGGCGTTTCCGTGGGCGGTGCTGCCAATCGCGCTCAATTCGGTCGGGGTGGCGCTGGTGTTCCCGATCGTCACCTTGGCCATTCTTGACCTCTATCCGCGTCATCGTGGTGCGGCTTCGTCGATGCAGAGTTTTGTCAGTCTGCTGATCAATGCAGGCGTCGCCGGGCTGATCTCGCCGCTGGTCAGCTCGAGCGCGCTGGCTCTGGCGGCGACGGCGCTCAGCGGCTGCGTGATCGCCCTGCTGCTGTGGCTGGCCTATTTGCGCCAGACCCGCCATACCTTGCCCACGCCGGGCGCGCAGGAATCCGCCGCGCTCGAGCCCACCAATCAGATCCCTACGCGCCTACACTCCACGAGACAGTGACGCAGCACGTTATCTCTCATTCTAGGGCGGCTTTGTTCGGAGACTCCCATGCCAAAGCCGTTGCGGGTTCGCCCGC
>NZ_JBILJQ010000032.1:0-53583 GCF_044377145.1 Aquimonas sp. | reverse complement strand
GCGTCCTTGAACGCGACCATCGGGTCATCGGTGCCGACCATGCCGGCCAGCAGCGGGAACGCGCAGTCTTCGAGCTCCATCATCACGCCCTTGAGCGCGGCCTGGGCCTTCTCCATCGGCAGCTCAAGCATCTGCAGGATCACCGGTTGGTCTTTGCCCAGCATTTCGCCGGAGGCGATGCGGAACAGCAGGGAGTAGCCGATCTGGCCGGCGGCGCCGGTCACTGCAACGCGGACGGGGGTTTTCATGGGGAGGTCCTGTCGGTCTGGGGTGGAGTCAGGGGTGAAAGTTCGGCGCTCAAGCCGCAGCCTCAGCGCAGTGTGTAGCCGATTGCAGCAAGCCGCTGTTTCAGCAGCGGTCGGTTGTAGCCGTTGATCACTTCGTCGCCAATCACGGTCAGCGGCACGCCGCGACCGCCGAGATCGGCGACCAGGCTGCGGCCCTCATGCTGGTCGAAATCGAGCACGGTGTAGCGGACCCCAGCTGACTTGAAATCGGCGATCTGACGCTGGCAGTAACCGCACCATTCGGCGCTGACCATCAGCACGCGCTTGGGATTTCCGGCATCCGGCAGCCGCGCCAGTACGTCCTGCTGCGAGGGCCCGGAGCGCAACAGCGCAACAAGCACGAGCACGACCAGAGCGGTTAGCCACAGGCGCACTCAGACCAGTTCCGCGAACAGCGCTTGGATGCGCTGCAGACCTTCGTCCAGCTGGGCATCCGTGCAGGTGTAGGAAATCCGCAGCGCAGAAGGCTCGCCAAACGCGGAACCGGGCACGCAGGCCACGCCCTTTTCTTCGAGCAGCACCGCGCAGAAATCGATGTCATCGCGGATTACGCGCTCGCCGTGCTTGCGCCCGAACGCGCAGGAGATGTCCGGAAACACATAGAACGCGCCATCCGGCCGCGGGCAGCGCAACCCGGGGATCTGCGCAAGCGCGGCCAGCACACGATCGCGCTTGGCTTCGAACTCGCGCGCCTTCGCTGCCGGCACGTCCTGCGGGCCGGACAGCGCTGCGATGGCGGCAGCCACCACGACCTCGGGCACATTGGTGATGTGGTTGGAGTTCATCGTGGTCAGCGCCTGCGCCACCACTTCGGGGCCGGCCATGAAGCCGACGCGCCAGCCCGGCATACCGTAGGTCTTCGACAGCGAATCGACGAAAACCACTCGGTCGGCCAGCTCAGGCCGGAAGTGCAGGATGTTGTGATACGCGTGGCCGCTGAACACCATGCGGTGATAGATGTCGTCGCAGATCACCCAGATATCGGGGTGGCGGGCGATCACATCCGCCAGCGCGGCGATTTCATCGCGGGTGTAGACCATGCCGGTCGGGTTCGACGGGTTGTTGAACAGGAACACCTTGGGCCCACGCGCCAGCGCTGCATCGAGCTGGTCCGGGGTGAGCTTGTAGTTCTGGCTGGCCGGGCACGGCAGCACATGGGCGCGCGCGCCGACGATCTCGGCGATATCCGCGTAGGTGGTCCAGTACGGCGACGGAAACACGATCTCGTCGCCCGGATCGAGCAGCACTTCGGCGAGGTTGTAGAGGATGTGCTTCGCGCCGATGCCGGTGGCGCAGTGCTTGCGCTGGTAGCCGATCAGGCCGGCCGCTTCGATGTGCTTGAGGAACGCATCCAGCAGCGCATCGCTGCCGCGGTTGCTGCCGTACTGGCCGCTGTCCTTGGCCAAAGCCTCGCGCGCGGCGGCATAGACATGCTCACCCGGCAGGAAATTCGGCACCCCGATCGAGAAACTGATGATGTCGCGGCCTTCAGCCTTGAGCTTTCGGGCTTTCTCGACGATCTGCATGATCGCGCTGGGCTTGGCGCGCCCCATACGTTGGGCAAGCTTGGGCATCTGGGTCCAATCTAGGGCTGGATGGAAGGGTTCGCGAGCGCGGTTCACGGTGGCCCGAAAGCCGCCGGCCCGCCGCGAAAAACCGGCGAATTCTACCATGCAGCCCATCCCCGGCCGTCGGCTTGGCCCTCGGCAAATCCGCAAGCCCATTGACCGGCGCAGCTCGGCGCACGCGACGACCGCTCGCGTCCTCGCGAGCCTCGCCGCTGCATCGCTCCCGGCACGGGCATGCTGCGGGGGCGCAATGCCGTTACGCTGCGCCACCCATGCCGTCGACTCTCGTCGATGCAACCTACTCATCCGATGCCGCAGCACTGGAAGCCTTGCCATGCCCTCAGCCGCTCACCCATGTCTCAGCTGCGGGGCCTGCTGTGCGTATTTCCGCGTTTCGTTCTACTGGGCCGAGGCCGCACCGCATTCGCCTGATGGCGTGCCCGAGGCCCTGACCCAGAAGCTCGACCCGCAGCGGGTGGCAATGCGCGGCACCGACGCCGCGCAACCGCAGTGCATCGCACTGGAGGGCACGATCGGCCGCGCTACCCGCTGCAGCGTCTACGCGCGCCGGCCTTCGCCCTGCCGCGAGCTGCAGGCCGCCTGGGAAGACGGCCAACCAAGCGCGAAGTGCGACCGCGCCCGAGTCCGCCACGGGCTGTCGCCGCTGCAACGCGAAGACTGGATCGACGCGCCGGGCGTCCACGGTTCGCCCGCCCTGCATGGGTGAGCGCCCGAAGGGTTGGCTCTACTCCGGCGCTTGACCGGGCTGGGCCACTCGCCAAAGCTGCGACCTCGTTCCGGCAACTGCGGCCTTGAGCGCGTCGATCGCCCAATCGATGTCGCGGCGGAAGATGGGCACTGCGCGCCGGACTCGAAGCGCTGCAGCGGGATCTCGCCGGCGCGCCCGGCGTAGTCCCCGGCCCAACCCGCATTGGCGTCGAAGCGGTAGCGCAGCACGGCGCGATCTCCGGATGCGAACACCAACTCGGCATTGCCTGCGCGGCAGTTGTTCTGCCTCGGAGCCGCATCGAACACACCGCCCTGCGTGCGCGGGATCGTCAGCGGTGCGATGCCGCTGTCGTTCGGCTGCGGGCTTCCAAGCACTGAGAACCCGTGCGGGCTGTCGGCGTCGTCGCTACGGCCCGCGGAATCCAACGTGAACCACGCGCCCGCCAGCTGGCCGGCACAATCCTGGATACAGCGCAGCTTCGCCGTTTCCGAGGTCGCCGAGAACGCTGTACCAGCGCAGGCTGGTTCGCTGCGCGACGTCTAGACCGGGCAGTGCTGCATCCGATCCGCGAGACCGAGATTGCCAGCAAATGCACCCAAGCATGGTGACCCGTGGTTCCAGCGCCTGCGCCCTCGTGCGGGCTTTCCCAACCGGCTGAGTGCGACTACTCTCCTCCCGGGCGCGCGGTCGTGGGCGCCCTGAAACCCAACGCCTACCGATTCATTGAGGGAACAAACTATGCTTTTCTGGCGCGTCAAGCCGCTCGACCAGATCCTGGAAAACGCCGAGAAGAAGTCGCTGAAGCGGCAGCTCGGCGCCCTGCAGCTCACCCTGCTCGGCATTGGCGCGATCATCGGTACCGGCATCTTCGTTCTGACCTCGGTCGCCGCCCAGTCTGCGGGGCCGGCGATGATGATCAGCTTCGTCATCGCCGCCGTGGTCTGTGCGTTGGCGGCGCTGTCCTACGCCGAGCTGGCCTCGATGGTCCCGGTCTCCGGCTCGGCCTACACGTATACGTACGCCGTCCTCGGCGAGCTGGCCGCGTGGGTCGTCGGTTGGGCGCTGGTGCTGGAGTACGCGGTCGCGGCCGGCGCGGTTTCGGTCGGCTGGTCAGGCTACATGCATGGGATCCTTTACCAGATTGGCATCCAGTTGCCTCCAAGCATGATGGCCGGACCGTTCGACACCATCACGGTCAACGGCGTCGAGCAGCCCGGCACGTTCAACGTCCTGGCCGCCGGCTGCGCCCTGCTGATCGCGGGCCTGCTCGTCCTCGGCACCTCGAAGAGCGCGGCATTCAACGCCTTCCTGGTGGTGATCAAGCTGGTGGCGCTGGGCATCTTCATCGCCATCGCGCTGCCGTCCTTCGATGGCACCAACTTCGCACCTTTCTTGCCCAACGGTTTCTGGGCCAATGAGCGTGAGATCGGCGGCAGCCTGCTGACGGTGGGCGTTACGGCCGCCGCGGCGACGATCTTCTTCGCCTACGTCGGCTTCGACGCGGTGTCGACCGCCGCCGAAGAAACGAAGAATCCGCAGCGGAACATGCCAATCGGCATCCTCGGTTCGCTGGGCGTCTGCACGCTGATCTATCTGCTGGTCGCCGCCGCCGCCATCGGCGCGATGGGCGCCCAGCCCGACGGTGCACTCGCGAACTCGAAGGAACCGCTGGCCCTGGTGCTGCGCCAGCTCGGCTATCCCTGGGTCGGCACGGTGGTGGCCGTGGCCGCTGGCCTCGCCCTGCCCTCGGTCGTGCTGATGATGCTCTACGGCCAGACCCGCATCTTCTTCGTGATGTCCCGCGACGGCCTGCTCCCGGAGCGGCTCTCCAAGGTGCACCCGAAGTACCACACGCCGCACATCATCACGATGATCACGGGCGTGGCGGTCGCGCTGTTCGCCGGCATGTTCCCAGTCCGCATGCTGGCCGACATCTCGAACTCGGGCACGCTGTTCGCCTTCGCGATGGTCGCCGCTGCGGTACTGATCCTGCGCCGTACCGAACCGAACCGGCCGCGCGCCTACAAGGTGCCGATGGCGTGGCTGATCTGCCCGCTGGCGATCTTCGGCTGCCTGTTCCTGTTCCTGAACCTGTCCGGGCACACCGAGCTGCTGTTCCTCGGCTGGACCGCACTGGGCCTGGTGGTGTACTTCCTGTACGGCTACCGCAATAGCCAGCTCGCCCGCCCCGCCTAGCACCCGTCGCGGGGCGTCGAGCAGATCTCGACGCCCCGCGCGAATGTTTTTTCAACACAGCTCGGGTTTCCAGCAGAAGCTCGAGCACGCTGCAATGCATGGGAAATTGCCATCCGCCCACTGCGGCTGTCGCTGAACACCCGTCGCATTCACGCGCTACGGGAATTCCGGGAGTACTGGCTCGCGAAACTCCCTTGAACCCGCGTACCGCGCTTGGCAACGAACGCCCAGCGACGTCCCCGCTGCGGCTTCTGGGCCTTCTTCACTGCTTTCACGCCTCACCGCCGTGCTGGAGGCCGCTGAGAGAATGGAGAGCCTCGATCTCCGTCGCTTCGTCGGCGATGCGGGCCGTGGGCGCGACGCTCGCAAGATCAACGGACGATCAGCAGCGGCACCTTGGTGAGTGACAGTACGGCGCTGACCGTGCTGCCAAGCAGCAGGCCGGTCAATGCTCCGTGTCCGTGTGATCCCATCACCACCAGATCGAATGAGCCCTGATTCGCATGTTCGGCAATCTGCCGGCCGGGCGCACCGACGCAGGTGACTTCGGTGGCCTGCAGCTGCGCGGCCGCAAGCGTTTCCCGCGCTTTCGCCAGGGCCGCGTCGTGCTCCTGCTGGTAGTAGCTGTGCAGAATCTCGCCGCCCACTGCGCTCGCCGCGCGCGGCGGCGCCGATAGCGCAACGTGAATCAGGGTGATTGCGGCGGGCTGGCTGAGCCGCCCATTGAGTTCCAGCGCGTGTGCGAGCGCGGCCTCGCCGAAGTGGCTGCCGTCGATGGCGACAAGAATTCGCATGGCTTTTGGTCTCCTTTGAACACAGGTTGTGAAGCCGCGAGAGTATCAGCCCGGCACGGCCTGAACTCGCACGCTCCGAAGCGCACATCACCCCCGCGCAGCAGCACGCGGAAGCTCAGCATCTGAACCATCTCGGCTGGCAGCAGCCACCCACTGCAAGACCCGAGTTCGCGCAGAAAAGCCGGAACAGAGACCACGCATGAGCGCCGCCGCAGCGCCCTCTATCGCTGTCCTCCAGCCAAGGCGCGATCACCGTATTGCTGTTCGCGGGCTTGCCCGGCCGGATCACCCGCCGGGCACGTAGTACAGGGGCGAGTCCGGGCCCAAGGGCGCACCGATCAGCACCCATGCCACCAGCATCGCGGTCCATACCAGACCGATAACGATCGAGTACGGGACCATCAGTGCGATCAGAGTTCCGAGCCCGGCGCTGGCGCGGTACTTCTGGAAGACCGCAAGGATGATCAGCAGGTAGGAGTTCAGCGGAGTAACGATATTGACCACCGAATCGCCGATGCGATACGCCGCTGTAGTCAGCTCCGGACTCATGCCCACGATCATGAACATCGGGATGAAGATCGGTGCCAGCACGCCGAACTTGCTGAGCATGCCGCTCATCGCGAAGTCGCCGAAAACCACCACCAGCACGAAGGCGATCACCAGGCCCCAGATCGGCAGATCAGCCTCGAACAGAAAGCTGCCACCCGCGTAGGCGAGCATGCGATCGAGGCCGCTGTAGTTCAGATACGCGGTGAACTGGGCCAGGAAGAACAGCATCACCAGCACCGGCACGATGCTTTTCACGCCGTGATTCAGTGCATCGGCCAGGTCCTGCTGACCGCGCAGGGCACCCGTGCTGAGGCCGTACGCGATGCCCGCCAGCAGGAACAGGATGACGATCGCAGGTACGATCACATGCGACCAGCGCGGGCCCGGCGACTCGCGCAGGCGCGGTGCGCCCTCGGCGGCAATCACCAGCGGCGTGTCCGCCAGAACGGTCGCGCCACTCGCCGTCGCGCTTCCAGCCGGTTGCACCGAAATGCTCGTTTCGGTCAGCGCGCGAGCGTTTGGCAGGCTGGTTTGGCCGTAGCCATACAGCGGCATGCCGGGCACCAGCACGGCGGTCATCAGCAGACCCAGCCCCAAGACAAGGCTGGCAAGCGCCATCTTCAGGCCGCGCCGCTCGATCGGCGTCAGGGCCATCGCGCCGGCAGTGTCGTCAGGGCCGCTGTGCTTGTCGCCGGAATGCTGCCGATCGAGGCGAGGCTCAACGATGACATCAGTGACGAACCAGCCCGCCGCCATCACCGCGAAGACCGAGACGACCTTGAAAAAGTAGTTGTGCAGCATCGACACCGAATAGTCGGGATCGATGATCCGCGCGGCATCCTGGGCGAAGCCGGTGAGCACGGCGTCGCTTCCGTTCGGGAAGAAGCCCGCACCAAAGCCGCCGGCCACACCGGCGAAGGCCGCAGCCATGCCGGCGACCGGATGTCGCCCGACCGCGAGGTACAGCGCAGCCGCCAGCGGCGGAAGAATGATGTAGCCGGCGTCCGAGGCCACCGACGCGGTGGCGCCCAGCATCACCACGGCTGGTGTCAGCAGGCGCTTTGGCGTCAGCATGGCCATCGCGCGCATCAGCGCGGAGAAGAAGCCGAACTTCTCCGCGAGGCCAATGCCGAGCATGGCCACGAAGATCAGCGGCAGCGCCGGCATCAGTGCGAAGTTGCGTAGCGCCGAGGACAGCATCCAGTACACGCCATCGGCCGTCAGCAGAGAGCGCGGCTCAATGGGTGCCCCGCTTGCAACAAGATCCAGCTCGGGCCGACCACTGGCATCCAGCACCGGCTGGTTCACCGTGCTGCCATCGGCCTGAACGATCTCCTGCATCTGCAGCACGGGCTTCACGGGCTGCACGCTCCACTGCAGCTGGGAGCCCGCGAAGGACAGCAAGACCACAAGAAAGGCGAGCAGTGCGAACAGCAGCGCCGGCTCCGGAAGCTTGTTGCCGAGCCATTCGATCCAGTCGAGAACGCCGCGGCGCGTGGGGGTCGCAGAGGGCGAAGCGTTCGGAAAATTAGAGCTCATTGAGCGGAGAGTTCCAGGGAATGAGGCAGTCTGCTGGATGCAGACAATCGAAGGCCCGCGGCGAACCGCGGGCCTTCGGGCGTCAGTCGTTTCAGGTCGGTGTGGCCTGATCCCGCGACTTCCAGAGCGAATACACCACGCCGCCAAGCAGCAGGCCGAAGGTCACGCCCAGGCTGATCTCAGCCGGCACCTTGCCGCCGAACAGCCAATCGCCGACGAAGATCTTCGAACCGATGAAGATCAGCACGAAGGCGAGCGCGTACTTCAGGTAGTGGAAGCGATGCACCATCGCCGCCAGCGCGAAGTACAGGGCGCGCAGGCCGAGAATGGCGAAGATGTTCGAGGTGTAGACGATGAAGGGGTCGGGCGTGATCGCGAAGATCGCCGGCACCGAGTCAATCGCGAACACCACGTCGGCGATCTCGACCAGCACCAGACACAGGAACAGCGGCGTGGCGAACCACAGCAGCTTGCCGCCGGGCCCAGCTTGCTTGACGAAGAAGCGCTCACCGTGAAGATCCTCGGTCAGGCGCATCCGCTTTTTCAGGAAAGCCAGTACGCGGTTGTTGGCGATATCGGGCTGATCGTCGATCGACATCAGCATCTTGACGCCGGTGGCGATCAGGATCACTGCGAACACGTACAGGATCCACGAGAAGTTCATCACCAGGGCGGCGCCCAGGCCGATCATGATCGCGCGCAGCACCAGCACGCCGAGAATGCCCCAGAACAGCACGCGATGCTGGTAGATCCGCGGCACAGCGAAGTAGGTGAAGATCATCGAGATGACGAAGACGTTGTCCATCGCCAGCGCTTTCTCGACCAGATAGCCGGTCAGGTACAGCTTGACCGCTTCCCAGGCTTTGGCCTCGTTCGTCGGCAGGTTTGCGATCTGTGGGTCGATCGCCTTTTCGCCGCCGTATTCGTAGTAGATGAACCACACCGCCACGGCCCACAGCAGGCCCAGTCCGATGTAGAGCGCCGACATCCACAGGCTTTCCTTGACGTCGATCTCGTGTGCTTCCTTGTGCAGGACGCCGAGGTCGAAAACGAGGATGGCCAGCACAGCGCCGAAGAAGGCGAGCCATACCCAAACGGGCATGCCCAGCCAGAGGCCGGTCAACAGTTCCATGAGTCACTCCGAAGGCAATCGTAAGTTCGATGCCCGGCCTCGCGAGAGGCTTGGAGAGTCCAGACGGCGGGCCTGAGCATCGGTAAACGACTCCGACATCGCCATGCATTGCACATGACCAGAGGGGCCCGCAGTCGCGCCGCGAGTTTCGTGATGCGGAAGTGAACCCCGAGTGAAGGCGACGGCACCGCCAGCGGATTGGAGAGTTCATCGCGCGGCCGCAGCAACGCCTCGGGTGCGAAGGCACTCGCGCAAGCGACGCGCTCCGGCAAGCAGAGCACGCTGGCACAGGGTGCCTCCTTCGGCGGCCGGTCCAGCCCCGGCGCCGACTTTCTCGGCGGGGCCGACCCGCAGCCTCATCCGCCCTGCACCTGCGCGATCTGGTCCTGCAGGTTGTAGCCGTTGCTGACGCGGCTGATGTGTCCGTTCTCGATGCTGAAGAACGCGCCGCCGGGCAGCACGTCGCGTTGGCCGTGCGCGGACGGCAGGCCCTCGTCATCGGCCTTGTACTGACTGTGCACGACGTACTCCGCGGCGGCGCGAGCGCCATCACTGCCGACCATCAGCAAGATGTCGCTGAGCTGCTAGGCGTAGCAGCGATCCAGCCGCTGCATGGAGGCATGAAAGGTCTCGCGGGCGCCCTGGTTCAGATCATGAACAACCGCCTCGCCCAGCTGGGCGAGCATGGTTTCGCGGTCACCGCGATTGAAGGCGGCGTAGTGGCTTTCGATCAGGGCGAGGGTGTCGACTGAACTCATCGGAGGGCTCATCGGTGCATTGCTGGTTCCGATCCTCGACAAGGTTCGAACTGCGGCGCCTGGCAGCCTGTCGGGCTTTGGGGGTCGAGGCGATAGTCGACTGCGAGAGGACAGTTTTTCGACGATTTGCAGGCCAATAGTGGGATCTATTGGCCAAGAATCGGCGGAAAAATGGACCGCGTAGGCGGATTTGCAGCCCGGCCAACCAAAGTCCGACAGGCTGCTAGCCCAGGCCTCCGCCGTGTGCAGGCCATTGCAGCGCTGCACAGGCGCTCTGCGGAGTGCTACAGGCCAAGAGTGTCGGGCGACGCGGCGGACCGCAGTCCGCGCGCAGCCGCCCGTGATCCGATCAGCCTGCAGTCTTGGCCAGCTCGGCCTTGACCCAGTCATCAACCTGGCGGTTCATCAAGGTCATCGGCATCGAGCCCGACTTCAGCACCACATCGTGGAAGGCCTTGAGATCGAAGCGCTCACCCAGCGCGGTCTTGGCGCGCTCACGTGCTTCAAGGATCGCGTTCATGCCGACCTTGTAGGCCAGGGCCTGGCCGGGCATTACCAGATAGCGCTCGATCTCGGCGACGACATCGGTCTCCGGCATGCCGGTCATGTCGAGCATGTAGGCGATCGCCTGCTCGCGGGTCCAGCGCTTGTGGTGCATGCCGGTATCGACCACCAGACGCACGGCGCGGAACATTTCAGCCTGCAGCCGACCAAGGTTGTCCAGCGGCTTGTCCTGGAAGCCCATCTCCCAGGCCAGACGCTCGGTGTACAGCGCCCAGCCCTCGGCATAGGCGGTGAAGGGCAGCAGCTTGCGGAAGGTCGGAACGCCGGTCAGCTCCTGCTGGATCGCGATCTGGAAATGGTGGCCAGGAATGGCCTCGTGATAGGCCAGGGTACGCATGCTGAAACGCGCGACCTCTTTGGTGTTGCGCAGGTTGATGTAGAAAATGCCCGGGCGTGAACCATCAAAGGCCGGCCCGTTGTAGTAGGCGCCCGGCGCGGTCTTCTCGCGGAATTCCGGCACGCGCTCGACCTTGACGCCGGAATCCGGGCGCAGGTTGAAGACATCGCCCACGCCCTGATCAATCTCGTCGATGATGGTCTGGAAGTCATCGATGATCTGCTGGCGGCCCTCGTCGGTATCCGGATACAGCTGATCCTCGCGCTGGGCGATCACCTGCACCCGTGCGCCGATGCTGCCTTCGGTCAGGCCCTCGGCCTGCAGGATCGCGTCCATCTCGGCACCGATGCGCTCGACTTCGCTCAGGCCCAGCGCGTGTACTTCGTCCGGCGTCATGTCGGTGGTGGTGTTGGAGCGGACTTCCCAGGCGTAGTAGGCGGCGCCATCCGGCAACGACCACACACCGTGGTTGTCCTGAACCTTCGGCAGCAGGGCTTCGTAGTAGGCGATGAATTCGCCATAGGCCGGATACACGCTGTCCTGGATCAGCCGCTTGGCCTCGGCGCGCAGGCCCTCGACCTCGGCCTCGCTCAGGCCCTTGGCCTGCAGGCCGCGCAGCTTCTCGTCAAAGCTGGTGTAGAGCAGGTTGCTCTCCGGCGTGCCGGCGACGAAGGCACGCATCTCGGTCAGCACTTTTTCGACCACGAATCGCGGCGGAAGGATGCCCAGCGTCTCGCGATGGCGCAGCCCTTCCATCACTTGCGAATACTTGCGCTGGATCTGGCCCAGGCGGGAGATGTATGCGGTCGCATCGGCAGGCGAGTTGATCGGGTGCTGCGTCGCCAGGAAGGTCGGCAGACCGTTCTGGATACCGAACAGCTGGTTCAAGGGGTAGTTGTGATACGCGTATTCATCGCCGTCGGCCTGGGTCGCCAGGAAGGTCTCCAGCAGGTCGTAGGAGAGCTTGCCGTCGGCATCCAGCGACTCGCGGTCGTAGCTGCGCAGGGTGGCGAGGTCGTCCTGCACTTTCTGCCGAAGCGCCTGCTCGCCGGCCATTGATGCGTCGTCCAGATCATCGCTGTACCAGTCCAGCCAGCTGGGCAGGATACGCAGCGAAGACAGCAGCTCGGGGCTGTTGAAGGCGAATTCGGCGAACACGCGCTCGTAGAACCACTCGATCTTCAGCGGCTTGAACCACAGCGTGTGGGCGAGCAAGCCACCGCTACCGATCAACAGCACCAGCAGCAGCCGCAAAATCCATTTCAATACGCGCTTCATGTCGCCCCCAAGGCGGTGTCTTGTGTGCGCGCACTTTAAGCGCAAGCCGGCAGGCTGTGCGCTCTTTGCAGCCTTTGGTCGGCAGGCGTACGCCATAATGCCGGCATGAATTACAAGCACAGCTTCCATGCCGGCAACTTCGCCGACGTACTCAAACACGCCGCCCTGCTCGGGCTGATCGAGGCTTTTCAGCGCAAAGACAGCGGCTTTCTGCTGGTCGATACCCACGGCGGCCGAGGTGGCTATCTGCTGGACGCAGGTGACGCCCAACGCACCGGCGAATCCGAGGGCGGCATCCTCAAATTGATCGATCGCCGCCCGATCGAACAGCAGCCCAAGCGCAAGGCCACGCCACCGCCGCTGCTGGCCGCCTATTTGGAGGCCGTGGACCGCTTCGATGCGGAGACCTTCCCCACCGGCGGCAATACCATCGCCGCGCTGCGCGCTTACCCGGGCTCGCCCTTGCTGGCGGCGCGCGCGCTGCGGCCGCAGGATCGCTTGATCGTCTGCGAGCTGCAGCCCGGCGAGCACTCCGCACTGTCGAAGGCGTTGGCGCCCTACCCCAATGCACGCTCGGAGCTGCGCGATGGCTATGCGGCAGTACGTGCCCTGGTGCCACCGCCCGAGCGCCGCGCGCTGGTGCTGATCGACCCGCCGTACGAGGCGCAGGAAGACGAGTACGACGCGATTCTCGGCGCGGTTCGCGATGGACTGGCACGCTTCGCCCAATGCAGCTTCGCGATCTGGTTTCCGATCAAGCGCCGTGCCGGTGTGGCCCGCTTTCTGCGTCGCGCCGCCGACCTTCCTGCGCAATCGGTGCTGCTGGCCGAACTGCTGGTGCGGCCGGACGATTCGCCGCTGCGCATGAACGGCTGCGGCCTGGTGCTGGTGAACCCGCCGTACCGGTTCGATCAGGCACTGGCGCAGGCGCTGCCGGTGCTGCGCGACAGCCTTGGCGAACAGTTGCCCAGCTCGCGGCTCGACTGGCTGAAGAAGGAAGCCTGAGCATGCGCCCGCTGGCGGTCACCCTGGTGTTGCTGCTCGGCGGCTGCGTCGCCACGCCGGTGTTCAAACACATCCCCGCGCACGCCAGCCCGGCGCCACGGGATGTCGCCCGCAGCATCAACGAGCAGCTGGAGCGCAGCGTGCTCTGGGGCGGCATGGTGATCGAGCTGCGCGAATTCGCCGGCCATGCCGCGATCGAACTGCTGGGCTATCCGCTCGATGCGCAGGCGCGACCGGTGCCGCAGGCCCGCGACGGTGGCCGCTTCATCGCGGTGCGCGCAGGACGCCTCGACCCGGCGGAAGTGGTGCCCGGGCGCTTTGTCACCGTATCGGGCCGGATCAGCGGGGAGCGCCTCGGCCGGTTGAACGGCGAAGACTACATTTGGCCCGAGGTCGATGCGCTCGAAATGCACCTGTGGCCGCGCGACCTGAATCTCCGCGAGCATCCGCGTACCCGCATCGGCCTTGGTGTACAGCTGAGTCGCTAGCCGACCCACACGCAGACCTCAGCATCGGGCGCCACACGGACCGGGTAGGCGTACTGATGTCTGAGCAGCCTGCCGGCGCGACCGGATTCGCCACTCAGGCAATCACCGCGGCCACGCAGAAACAAGCGAGCCCCGGAATCGCTCCTGGGGCTCGCGCGGCAACGCTATCGATGCAAGCGTGGAATCAGTCGCGACGACGCACCATTGCAACGGCAATCAAACCGATCAGCATGGCCAGCAGGCCCAACCCCCAAGGCGACAGAGTGTCGACCTGCTGAGGGGCCGGGGGAATGTTGACGCCGGTGCCGGTCAGAGAAACGCCAGCATTGCCTCCGTTCGTCGAGATGGTCACCGCGCTGGAGAACGCACCGGCCGTCGTGGGTGAGAAGCCGTAGATCAAGGTGCAGCTGGCTCCAGCCTGCAGCACGAACGGGGTGGCGCCACAGGAACCGGCGGTGGTCAGCGCAAACGGCGCGGTCGGGGCGCTGATGGAGGAAACAGTCAAGGGGCCTGCGCCGGTGTTGCTGACAGTCACCGTGCGCTGCTGCGTGCCGCCGATGTTCTGATTGGCGAACGCGACGGCGGCGGCCGACACCGAAAGCGTTCCGCTTGAGCCCGTGCCATTCAACGCCACCGGGAAGCCGCCGCCGACCGCAACACCAACGCCAGAGGTGCAGCTGAGCGACGCTGGGCGGGCGCCAAGTGCACCGGCGGTGAAGCGGACGGGCAGATTGACGCTGGCGCCCGGCGCCACCGCGATCGGGAATGCCGGCGCCGGCGAGAACGAGAAGTCGCCTGCGTTGGCGCCACCGAAGGTGCAACCGGTGAGGGTGACATTTCCCGTGTTTCCTGCGCTGGCGCTGACCACGACGTTCTGCGTGGCGGTGCCCGTGCCGACGCCACCGCTGAAGCTCAATGCGGATGGGGATACGGTGTAGTTGAACGTGCCGGTGACACCCTCGTCGAAGCTGAAGGTATCGATGCCGACGAAGTTGGAGTTGGCGCCTTCTGGACCCGCGCTGGTCTGGATGAAATGGCGGAACGCGATGCGGCCGCTACCGGTGGTGGGAATGCCCGCGGCGTTGTTGATGGTGACCTGGCACCATGCGCCTTCCACGGTGCCATTGATCACCGAGTTCGGCGCGCCAAGCACGAAGCCACCGGCGGGACAGGTCACAAAAGCCTGTGCCAGGGTCGGGTTGATGTCCGCGAGCAGGGTGGTGAAGGTGCCGACGTCGGTCACCGCGGTGCCGACATCCGGCGTGCCGGTGTCAGCCGCGGTGCTCAGGCGCACCTGGATGCGGTCAGCAAAATTGGTCCCCGTGACGTTGGCGCTGCGGAAGTAGAACGACAGCTGCGCGCCGGTGCCAAAGTTCACCCGCGGGCTGACCAGCCAGGTGCTGATCGGATTCGAGCCCGTGGTGGAATTGAAGTTCATGCTGGCATAGGTAGTCGCGCCGCCATCCTGCGCAACGAACGGCGCCGGGTCGCTGGGGTTGAAGATGCAGGTCGTGCCGGCCGGCGAAGCGTTGTTGCGACCAAACCAGCCCGCCATCGCCGGCTGGTTGAGCGCGCAGACCCCCGCCACAGCGGCGTTGGGCGCGGTCGCGACCGAAGTGAAATCCTGGGTGATCACCGCGCGCGGCAGAAAGCCTCCATGCGGCGCAACGACCGTCGTGTCCGGGATCGTCCCCGGCCGCGCGCCCCCCTGCGCCATCGCGGCGAATGCAAATGACAAGGCCAGCGGCGCCAGAGCCCACTTCTTCATAGAACGCATCGAGTTTCTCCCCGTTGTTGATCGTTGCTTCCGAGCGCGCGAGCACCACCCCGGTGCCAGTGCCCCCTTCGGCCGCCGACTGTATCCGCGCGATCGCCGCCTTCACAACGTGCCTGCGCGGGCAGACGCAGCGCGAACTTCACCCCGCTTCTTCACACCTGAATGCAGTCGTTTGAAATTGCTGCCTTTCTGCGCAACGTGGCGTGCGGCACACAGATTGCAAATTATGTTGTATCAATCACGCCACCCAACACCCAGGCGGTCTGCTTGCGCTGTGACCGGCCGATGCGATCACAGCCGGCGCTGTCGAGCGGCTCCCCCGTCTTGCCCCGTCAGCGCGGTGGAAGACCGCTCTGCCACTTGACCGCAGTCAAGCGAGGCTGACGCGGCCGGGCTCAGCATGGGCTCACACCCACACGCCTTCAGGAGGCCCCATGATCCGCTACGTATCCGGTGATATCCGCTTCAGCCAAGCCGATGCCATCGCCCACGGTGTCGCCCCCAACGATGCCTTTGATCAGGGTCTGGCCTTCGCCCTGCACGAGGCCGTGCCGGCGATGTACAAGGACTTCCGCCACTACTGCCACACCCAGCACCCGAAGGCCGGCGGCCTGTGGACTTGGGGCGGGGTGTACCCGAACCGCATCGTTGCATTGTTCACCCAGGAAGCCGCCTACGATCACGGTGCGCGCGCCGGCAAGGCCAGCGTGCACAACGTCAACCATGCCCTGCGCGCGCTGGCCAAAGCAGCCCAGCAGGAAGGCTGGACCAGCCTCGCGCTGCCGCGCTTGGCCACCGGCGTTGGCGGCCTGGGCTGGGCCGAGGTCAAACCCTTGATCGAGCAGCAGCTCGGCGAGCTCGACATCACGGTGATCGTGTACGAAACCTACCGGCCGGGTGAAAAGGCCGACGAGGGGCTTCCCGCACGCGCGGCCTGACCCGTTCAGCACCCGAACTCTGTCAAACGGCCGGCCTTCGGGTCCGGCCGTTTGCGTGTCTGCAGCCCGGCACAGGTATGCCGAAGTGCGTGGGATCGCATCGACACGAGGTGTCGAGAAGCGGTCGGCCGATGCGGAGCTCAGCATCCGCGCAAGAGTGAATCCGCACCCCGGACAGCGCGTAAGCTTCCGCTCCCCTGGCTCCGCGCGAACTCCGCCATGCACCCACTGCGCCGCCTCCTCGGCCACGCCCACAGCTATCGGCACAATGCCGCCGTAGCCTCGGTCTACACCGTGCTCAACAAGGTCTTCGATGTGCTGCCGGAGATCCTGATCGGCATCGCGGTCGACGTGGTGGTCAACCAGCGCGAGTCGTTCATCGCCGGCCTCGGTCTGCCTGATCCATTGCATCAGTTGCTGCTGCTGACCGCGCTGACCGTGCTGATCTGGGGCTTTGAATCGCTGACCGAATACCTGGCGATGGTGCGCTGGCGCAACCTGGCGCAAAGCCTGCAGCACGACCTGCGCATCCAGGCCTATGCGCATCTGCAGGGCATGGCGCCGGGCCGGCTGGCCGACGCGCGCAGCGGCCGGCTGTCATCGGTACTGAACGAGGACGTGCACCAGATCGAGCGCTTCATGAATGCCGGTGCGCACGATCTGATCCAGGTGTTCTGCTCTACCCTGCTGGTCGGCGCGGTGTTCTTCGCGCTGTCGGCGCCGCTGGCGATCCTGGCCCTGCTGCCGGTGCCGCTGATCCTGTTCGGCGCGTTCTGGTTCATGCGTCGCTTGCAGCCACGCTATGCCGCCACCCGCGAGGCCGCGGCCGACATCTCGCAACGCCTCAGCAACAACCTGCAGGGCATGGCGACCATCCAGGCCTACACCGCCGAGGCCGCCGAACTGGCCCACATCGAAGCCGCCAGCCAGGCCTATCGACAGCGCAACGCCGAAGCAATCAAGGTCGCCGCCGCGATTACCCCGGTGATCCGCATCGCGATCCTGGCCGGCTTCGTCGCCACCCTGCTCTACGGCGGCGTGCTCACCCTGCGCGGCGAGCTGGGCGTCGGCAGCTACTCGGCCCTGGTCTATCTGACCCAGCGCCTGCTGTGGCCGCTGACCCGGCTGGCCGAGCTCACCGACCTGTACCAGCGCAGCATGACCTCGGTGCGCCGCGTATTCGATCTGCTCGACCTGCCGCAGCCAGCCGAAACCGGCAGCCGTGAGCTGTCGACGCGACCGCAGGGTGCGCTGGCATTCGAAGGCATCGACTTCGGCTACGGCGGCCGCGCCGTGCTGCACGCGGTCGACCTCGCCGTACCGGCCGGCCACACCGTCGGCCTGGTCGGCGCCACCGGCAGCGGCAAGAGCACCCTGATCAAACTGCTGCTGCGTTTCGAGAGTCCGCAGGCCGGGCGCATCACCCTGGATGGCGAGACCATCGACAGCCTGCCGCGCAGCCAGCTGCGCAAGCACATTGGCCATGTCGCCCAGGACCCGTTCCTGACCGACGGCAGCGTGGCCGAGAACATCGCCTACGGTGATCCTCGCCCGGACCGCAGCCGGATCGAAGCCGCCGCCCGCGATGCCGAAGCGCTGGGCTTTATCGAGCGACTGCCGGACGGCCTTGACACCCAGGTCGGCGAGCGCGGGCACACGCTGTCGGGCGGCCAGCGCCAGCGCATTGCCCTCGCCCGCGCGCTGTATCGCGATCCGGTGCTGCTGGTGCTGGACGAGGCGACCTCGGCGGTCGACAACGAGACCGAGGCAGCGATTCAGCGTTCGCTGGCGCGCGCATCCAAGGGGCGCAGCGTGCTGGTGGTGGCGCATCGGCTGTCCACCGTGCGACACGCCGACGCCATCCACGTGATGGACGAAGGCCGCATCGTCGAATCTGGCAGCCACGATCAACTGCTGATGCGCAACGGCCTCTACGCTGGCCTGTGGCGCCTGCAGACCGGAGAAGCATCAGACTGAATTGTTCACTGCCGACCCGCATGTCCCCGCCAGCAGTTCGGGGTTCGGACAGGTGGGCAACGGTGCACAGCGATGCCGGCGACATCACGGCTCCACGAGGCGCACTTGTGCACAAGCAGGACCCGACGAAAGCAGGGATGCCACGCCCTGGCCGACGGCCGGGCTGGCAAGCTGTGGCAGTCGCCGTACATCGCGATCATTGAACGCGGCTCCGTTGATCGCGGATCGGCCGGAACAGTGGCAGAGGCACCATATGCGCTGCGAGCGAAGCACCGACCCAAGTATGGGACAGGGTGTGGGACGCCAGCCCCAAGAACGCGAAAGGCCCTGACTTCTCAGGGCCTCCGGCGTTTGTCTGGCGGAGAAGGAGGGATTCGAACCCTCGTTACGTCGGAGACGTAAACCGGATTTCGAATCCGGCGCATTCGACCACTCTGCCACCTCTCCAAAGGTGCTCGCACGGGCAGCTGTGCTGTCTGCGGCGGCGCTGAAGCGACCGCCCTGCGAGGCCGCGGATCATACGCAGAGGCGGCAGCTCGCACAAGCCTTGCCAACATCACCTGCGGCGAGTGCTCGATGCCGGAGTGTGTCAATGAATGTCCGGATGGCGGACGCGGCGGCGTTTCTGCGTATACGATTACAGAGAACTTATGTCCCTTTACCCGGCACCGCACCGGTCAATCCCCTTCAAGAGTCCGCATGCATGATCGAATTCGGCCTACTCAGTCATGTCGGACTGCGCCGCGAGCACAACGAAGACACCTACTACGGCGATAGTGAGCTGGGCTTGTGGTTGGTCGCGGACGGCATGGGAGGTCACGAGTTCGGCGAGGTCGCCAGCGCCATGGCGCGCGACTCGATCGTCCGCGAAGTGCGCGCGGGCACCTCTTTGAGCATGGCGATCCAGCGCGCGGACGAAGAGCTGATCGATCACAGTCGCCGCCGCAGCGACGCGCTGCCGATGGGCACCACCGTCGCAGCGGTGCAACTGCACAAGGATCGCTTCGAGGTCGCCTGGGTGGGCGACAGTCGCGCCTATCTGTGGAATGGTCGACTTCAGCAGCTTTCGCAGGATCATTCCTACGTGCAGGAGCTGATCGACCAGGGCGCCATCACCGCCGAGCAGGCGCGCAGCCATCCACATCGCAACGTGGTCACTCAGGCGCTGGGCGTGACCGACCCTGAGAACCTGCGGGTGGAAACCATCAGCGGCGAGCTCAAGCCCGGCATGCAGCTACTGCTCTGCAGCGACGGTCTGACCGAGGAAGTGGATGACGCTGAAATCGAGCGCACCTTGGGTCGCAGTGACTTGAGCGCACAAGAGTGCGTTGACCAACTGATCGTCGCGGCACTGGACGGCGGCGGGTCGGACAACGTCACCGTGCTGCTGCTTCGCCGCCATAACTGAACCGGCTGTCGGGCCGAACGGCCTCTGCTACGACGCCGACCATTGCCAAAGGCTTGCGCCAGTTCGAGAACCTCGATCGGTGCTGCGAGGCGCGCCGCACGCCCACCGCCCACACGTGGCATGCACGGACTCTGCCGCGCTCGCGGGCCGGCCTGTGCAGACGGAGAGCCCGCTGTCGATCTGTGCTCGTGTTTGCGATCCCAGCCCAAGGTTCGGGCTGTGCCCAATGCGCCAGCGCGCGACCGGCCACAGCCGTAGAGCACACGGCGGGCGGCCGATCACGGCAACAGCAGATCCTCAAAGAAGGCGCCGATCGGCAGGCTCGGATGACGGATCTGGATTTCCAGCACCCACAGGCCCGGCGCCGGCGAGAATTCGGCCGCTGCGAGTTTCCCGCCCTTGTGCACCGCGTGCGGGAAGTCGCCCAGACGATGCCCAGGCGCACCCAGATTCAGCACATAGCCGGCCGCAAGCGCGCGCTGCTCAGCCAAGTGATACAGCTCGCGCCCGCTTGCACCGGTGCGCCAAACGGCGGCGATCTGGTCGAACAGAGTGCGCGCGGCCGCTGCGATCGAGTGCAGCGCGGGGGCGTCGCCAGTGCAGAAGGTGTCTCCGTAGTCGCCTTCATGTCCCGCCCACACCGGGCCGATATCGATGAAGAACAGATCGTCCTCACCCAGCACAACATCAGGCTCCGACGCCTCCTTGTAGAGCTTCAGCGTGTTGCGTCCGAAACGGATGTGGGTCGGATGCCAGATCCGCTCGAAACCGAGCTCGGCGAATACTTCCGCGGCCAAACGCTCGGCATCGGATTCACGCATCCCGGGGCGAATACCTGCCGCTATGCGCTCGACCGCCTGCCGCGAACGCTGTCGCGCCTGCAGCAGCGCCGCAGCGTCGAAGCTCTCGCCCACCCCCTCGCCCACATTGGGGCCAGCGCCCAACGACACCTCGTTCCGATCCATGTTGAGCAAACCTTTGCCGACAAGCCCCGATGGCCGCGAACCATGCGTCCAACTCGTGGCAGCGTCAAGCCATCGCGCCCACCGCAGCACCTGCTGCGGGTCGTTCCAGAGCCAACTGCTATTCTGAGCGCCGATGAAATCCGAACACACCACACCCAACGCAGCACCACATCACCCCGCCACACTCATCGCGCAGCTCGTTCGTGCGCGGCTGCAGCGAGGCGATCGATCGTGAACCCGGTGATGCCAGCCACCCGCATGACCGCGCGATTCCGCGGCTTTCTGCCCGTTGTGGTGGATGTCGAGACCGGCGGCTTCGACGCCGAACGCCATGCGCTGCTGGAGATTGCCGCCACGCCGATCGAGATGGACGAGAGCGGCCGCGTGTTTCCCGGGACCACCATATCGACTCACGTGACGCCGTTTCCCGGCTCGGAAATCGACCCGCGGGCGCTTGAAATCACCGGCATCGATGTCGACCACCCGTTTCGGGGCGCGATCAATGAACGCGCCGCTCTGGATCATCTGTTCGTGCCGATCCGCGCGGCCATGCGCAAGTACGACTGCCAGCGCGCCATCCTGGTCGGGCACAACGCATCCTTTGACCTCGGGTTCGTGAACGCCGCGATCCGTCGCACCGGGCACAAGCGCAGCCCTTTCCATCCCTTCAGTTGTTTCGACACCGCCACGCTCGGCGGGCTTGCCTACGGACAAACAGTGCTCAGCCGAGCAGCTCAGGCCGCAGGCCTGCAATGGAACGCGGCCGAAGCGCATTCAGCGGTGTACGACACCGAAATGACCGCCGAACTGTTCTGTCGCATCGTCAATCGCTGGCGCGAGCTCTGTACGCTGGATGTGACTGCTGTGGATCAGGTCCTGCTGCAAACGCCGCAGGACGAGACCGCCATCCAGGATTGATCGCTACCCCCAGCGCCGCGCCTGCTGTACGGCGACGCGAATGCGCTGTGCCGCATAGCCAAGCCCAGATCCGGTCTGGGAGGCCGCTCAAGTCGTCGATCTGTTGATGCACCTTGGGTCTCAGCGAGCCGCACCGGGCGCGTCAATCACTCGAAGCCGTCCGCGAACAGGTAGGCATCGCTCATCACCACGACGTTGACTGTTCTCGTTCCGGTCAACGGTCCGCCGCCGAGGTTGCCTTGATCGTTGATGCCAAGGCTCACAGTCACACTGCCCGAGGCAGACGACGGTGCCACGAACAGCACAGGTGTCGATGTGACGAAGGCGTTCAGTGCCGACAGCGTGCCCGCCAGACTGAGGCTGGCACTGCCCGATCCTGCCACCGTCACGCCCCCCGCACTGCTCGCACTGAAACTGCCGACCGCGGTTGAGTAAGTCGCAACAACCGAGATCGCGCCGCTGGGTGCATCCGGGTCGGCATAGCTGACACCCGTGATCGCCACCGATTGCCCGGCCTGCACCTGCCTGGATATCGGCGCAGATACTGTTGGCGGATCGTTCACTGCAGCCAACTGCAGGCTCAGCGTGCCCTGCGCCTGCCGAGGCGGGCCGGGCGTGTTGCCCTGGTCGTCGATGGACACCGTCAGGCTGATCTCACCGTTGGCATTCGGGGCGCCGAGATAGCCCAGCGAGCCCGCGCTGATAAAGCTGTCGAGGTTCGCGATCGAGCCGCTGAGGGTGCGCGCGGTTGCGGTGCCTCCGACGCTGACGCCGCCGCTGCTGGTCGCCGACAGCGTGCCGGCCGGTACCGAGAACGTCGCGAGCACGCTGGCAGTGCCGGCATCGATATCGGCGAAGCTCAGCGGGCGCACCGCACCCGCCTCGTCCTCGCTCAGGGCGATCAAAGCCGGCAGGCTGAGCGTGGGCGGATCGTTGACCGCGCTGATATTGATCGTCGCGGTGCGCGATGCCTGACTGCTCCCATCACTCACCTGCAGCGACAGCGTAACCGCCCCGTTGGCATTCGCAGCGGGCGCATAGCCCAGGGCTCCGGCGGTGATGAAACTGTTGAGAGCCGCCGGCGAACCGACCAGCGTGCGTGTGCTCGCGGTGCCGCCCACCGTGACGCCACCGCCCGCACTTGCATTGAGGCTGCCGTTGCCGGCGGGCAGACTGAAGCTTGCGGTCAGGCTGGCGCTGTCCGCATCGGTGTAGCTGATGCCCGTCAATGCGAGCGTGGTGTCTTCGCTGGCAGCAAAGCTCGCCGGTGCATTGATGGTTGGCGCCGGGTTGCCTCCGATCGGCGCGAGGCAGGAGCCCGGCTGGCTGGCCAGTCGTGCGTTCAGTTGGGTGACGTGGGTGGGATGCAGTTCGGTCGACACGCCGCAGCCCAAACCATTCAGATGGCAATAGGACATCAAGGTGCCTTGCGGCGCCAACGGCGACTCGCCGCCGCTTGGACAGGCCTGGGCACCTGCGTAGCAGCCCTGCCCGGACTCACCGCTGAAGCAGCGGTCGATGGTGCCGGTAGACGCCTGTGCGCCGTTGCTCGAACTGGCGCAGTGCGTATGCCGAGCGCCCAGGTTGTGGCCGAGCTCGTGGGCAACCAGATACGCATCCTGTGCGGCGGTCAGGCCGGGATTGCGGAACACCTGATTGACGCTGTAATGCCCACCCGTTGCACTCGTGGCCGTGCAGTAGGTGCCGCTTGTCAGCAGCCAGGCGATGCCGGAGGAACTGTTCTGATTGCCCGACTTGCCCGACAGCATCAGTGCAAACGCGCGCGGCACACCGGACTGGTTGCTGCTCCACCAGCTGCCGAACTCATTCAAGGCGGCGCTGTTGGCCGAGGTGCTCGTGTTGTTGTACGGGTCCGGCGTTGTTGACGGCCGCAGAATCACCGTGCCCTGCACCAGCCGCAGCTGCAGGCCGTATTGGGCGGGATCGTCCTCGTAGATCGCGTTCAGCGCCGTCACCAGAGCCGCGACATAGCTGGTGGCGGATGCGGTGTTGTTGGAGAACTTGCTGAGCAGCAGTTCGTTGTCCGTGTCGATCGCCAGGGTCACCTGCCGCGTCGCCACCTTCGGTGCGAATGAGCCGGCCGCACCACGCGCCAACAGCGCATCGGACGGCTGCAGTGGCTGTGAAATGCGCGGCCGCGCCTTGGTCAGCGCATCCGCCGCAGCGCCCATATCGCCCGAGCAGGTCGCATCGGTAACGCTGCCGTCGGCAAGCGGCGCATCCGTAGCGCGCGCCTGCAGCTCAAGACCTCGCGCATCGGCGTCGCCGCTCAGCGCATACATGCGCCCCGCGCGCAGCAACACGCCTTCGGCGCGGCCGGTGTCGGGATCGAAACTGAGCCCGATACGCTGGCCGGCGCTGGCCTCCGCCACGAAATGCAAGCGCGTATCGCGAGGCAGTTCGCGGTAGCCATCGGCGGTCGCTTCCAGCACCCTGGCGTCATCGGCGTACACCTCGATCCGACGCAGGCGTGCCTCCAGCGGCAGGGCAGCCTCGCCCGCGCGCATCGCTTCGCCGCTGTGCCAATGCAGCAGTACTCCGACCTCAGCACCCGGCTCCAGTGCACTCAGATCCGCGAGCGCCTCGCCGTCCAGCATGGCGAATGCGGCATCATCCGACGCGGCCCAGAGCAAACGTGGCAGCAGACAAGCCAGCACAAGGCAGATCACAACAGTTTTCGCGATGCGGTTCATCGGCGGGATCAGGTCACGCGGCAGCACGCCGCCAAGCCGCTGAGTCTAAACAGGATCGGCCGCGCGGCCTGTGACCCAGTGCGGACTCGAAATGCCGTCGTGTAGTGGAATCCCCGACTTTCTCTGACGAAAAAAGCGGGGCGCCGGCCTTGCGTTGGTTCAGTGGACCCGCTGGCCTGAGAACCCCGCAGTCAGCGCAGGCGCCGCTATTCGAAGCCGGGCAGGAACGTGCACACCTTCGATTTCAGCAGCTGCACCAGTTCCGGCTGCATGTAGCCATAGTCGTCGGGGATATCGAGACAGATGACGCGCTTGCCTGACAGATGCTGGCGGAAGCGCTTGCCCAGCCGAACACGATGATTCTTCTCCATCACGAAGATGAGGTCAGCCCAGGCCAGCAGCTCGGGCGACACGGGATTGCCGGCTTCATTGCCCAAGCCCGCGGACTCCGTCTCAACACCCGGCCATGCGGCAAACACCTGCTCGGCCGTGGGGCTGCGGAGTCGGTTCTGGGTGCAGATGAAGAGCAGCTTGCGCGTCCTGTCAGGAAAGTGTGCCGTCCACGCGAGCTGTAGGCCAGAGCTCGTCTACAGCTCGCGCTCGCCTAGAGATTCCGCAGCACCTCATTGCAGGCGACACGTCCGAACCCTCGGGCCTCCCCAACCATCGGGCTTTGCGCTGTTTCGCGGCGACCTCTCGAATGCAAAACGCGACCGCGCGAGGCGGCCCGATGCAGCTCGCCTTGGCAACCGGCCTCAGCCCGGCAGGTACGCCGGGTCAATCGCGAGCCCTTCGCGCTCGTCGTCCCAGATCATATTGACGACGCGCCAGCGCTCGCCATCGTTGTACAACTGAACACTGTTGATGCCGCGCTTGATGAAGTCGGTGTGCTCGGCATCGCGCCAGGCCTCGTAGGTGCTGAACACCTGCGCGATATTGCCGAAGCGCTGGATCACCCGGTGGATTTCGACCTCGAAGAAGGGCGCGTCGCGGATCATCTGCTCGAAGTTGGCCGGGTAGTCCGCCGCCTTCATCTCCAGCGCCCAGGGTTTGCCGGCCTCGTCCACACCGGTGCGGAGCATGCGCGCGGTCGGCAGGAACATCTCCGCTTGTCGCGACCAGTCACGTCGATGCCCGGCTGGGCCGGAAACCTGGGCGTAGAGCGCGTCCAGCAGCGTGGAGATCGCAGCTTCATGGTCCACGGGACTGACTCCGTTCGAGGGGTCTGCTCATCTGGCCACGTCAAAGTGCCTGTGCCATCCGCCGAAGGTACCGGGACGGGAAACTGCAGTGGCTCGCTATTCGCCCGGCGTTGCGGTATGCATGGTCAGCGGCCGCGGATACACCCGCCCCATCCGCAGCGGCCGGAAGCACTCGCCCTCGCTCAGAAAGGCGGCTTCAGTGCTGCGCGGGTGCCAGCCCGGGATCAAGGCCGTGGGCAGTGGGCGCAGCTGCTGCGGGTCGGACAGCAGCTCGCTCTGGGCGATGCCATCCGCGATGCGACTGAACAGATTCGAGGCACTGGCCTCGGGATCCGCCAGCACCGCAATCGCCTTGGCTACCAGCATCGGCTCGGGCCACAGCGCGTGTTCGAGTAGCGCATGACCGAACACCCAGACATCGAGTGCCTCGGAATCAAGCTGCAGCCGTGTGCTGAGGCTGCCCCAGTCGTGCGCATCCCACAACGCCAGGGTGTGGATATCCGACACACGGACGATGGCGCCGGCTTCATCGAAATGGGTCAACGCACACTGGCCGCGGGTGCGTTGTGCCGCACCGACGGCCAGCACATCCGCCGCCTGCCGCGCATTGAGTGCGCTCTTGATCTGCGGGAAGCGCAGCCACACCAGCGCGTTCAGCAGGTCGTGCCAGTTGTCGGCGCGGGTAGGAATCTCGCCGCGCTCGAAAATCCGGGTTTCGTAGTGAATGCCCTCACCGAGCAGGGCTGCGGTCTGGTCCACGAATCGCAGGCGGGCGCCGGTCTGCGCGTGTTTGAGTCCGCAGGCACGCGCATTGAGCGTACCGACGTCGGGCCAGTGCTCGGCGCTCAGCAGGTCGAGCTCGAACCGGTAGGGCGCGAATGCCGGGTGTTCAAAGATTGAACGATCAACGGCATCGCGCGCAGGCGCCTGGAAGCGGCGTTTCGCCACCGTCAGTCCTCGTCGCCCTCGCCTTCGCCGATCAAGCCGAACAGGTCGTGCTCGTCGCTGCCGAGGATTCGCACATTGACGATATCGCCCGGCTTGACCCCCATCGCCTCGCCGTCCTGGATCTGCACCAGGCCATCGATCTCAGGCGCATCGAAACGCGAGCGACCGATCGCGAGCTCGCCTTCCAGGTGATCGATGATCACCGGCTGCACGGTGCCGACGCGGGTCTCCAGACGCTGCGCGCTGATCTCGGCCTGCAGCTCCATGAAGCGCTGCAGGCGCTCCTGCTTCACCTCTTCGGGCACGCTGCCGGGCAGATCGTTCGCGGCCGCGCCTTCCACCGCCGAGTAGGCGAAGGCGCCGACGCGGTCGAGCTGGGCTTCTTCAAGGAAATCCAGCAGCTCCTCGAAATCGTCCTCGGTTTCACCGGGGAAACCGACGATGAAGGTGCTGCGGATGGCGAGCTCCGGACAGGTCGCGCGCCAGCGCTGGATGCGCTCCAGGGTCTTGTCCACGGAACCCGGGCGCTTCATCGCCTTGAGGATCTTCTGGCTGGCGTGCTGGAACGGGATGTCGAGATAGGGCAGCAGCTTGCCCTCGGCCATCAGCGGGATGATGTCGTCAACGTGCGGGTACGGATACACGTAGTGCAGACGGGTCCAGATGCCGAGTTCAGACAAGCCTTCGCACAAGGCCTTCATTCGGGTCTGGTAGGTCTTGCCGCGCCATTCGCGCTCGGCGTACTTCACATCCACGCCGTAGGCCGAGGTGTCCTGCGAGATCACCAGCAGTTCGCGCACGCCGCCGCGAGTCAGCCTTTCGGCTTCGCGCAGCACATCATCGACCGGCCGGCTGACCAGATCGCCGCGCATGCTGGGGATGATGCAGAAGCTGCAGCGATGGTTGCAGCCTTCGGAAATCTTCAGGTACGCGAAGTGCTTGGGGGTCAGCTTGAGGCCGTAGTCCGGCATCAGATCGACGTAAGGATTGTGCTGCGGCGGCAGCACCTCGTGCACCGCGTTCATCACGCTGGCGTAGTCCTGCGGGCCACTGATGGCCAGCACTTCCGGGTGCGCCTCACGGATGGTTTCCGGGCGCTTGCCCAGGCAGCCGGTAACGATCACGCGACCGTTCTGGCTGATCGCCTCGCCGATCGCGTCCAGCGATTCGTCGATCGCGGAATCGATGAATCCGCAGGTGTTGACGACCACTACGTCCGCCTCGTCATAGGTCGGCACGATCTCGTAGCCCTCGACTTTGAGCTGGGTGAGGATGCGCTCGGAGTCGACCAGGGCCTTGGGGCAGCCAAGGCTGACGAAACCAACTTTGTGGGCGGTGCTGGACATGGGCGGCGACGGCTACGCGGGCGCGGCTGGGCGCGGGGCGCGGAGTATACCCCCCGACTCCTCAATGCGCCCCAGCGCCACAGCCTTGGCGCAGGAACGGCAGCACCTGCCCGATCAACCGACGGCGGCGCAACTCAGGGTTCGAACCCGTTGGCGAAGACCGCGTCGAGGCCGTCAAGTTTGAAATCCCAAATGCCGCGGCCGAACGTGGAAAAGCGCGCGGTGCGGAGCTCATCAACGTAGTCGACATGCCAGTAGGTCTGGTTGGGCGCACCCGCGCTGACGATGTCGATCCAGCGCTGCTGCGCCCGATCGTAGTAGAACGCGCCTGTCTCGGCTGCCGCGAACAGGTGCTGGCCATCGGAAGAGATCGCGAGGCCCAGCACCAGGGTGGAGGGCAGACCGGTCGACATCGGCGCAAAGCTGAGGCCGTCATTGGTCGACAGGTAGACGGCATTGCCATTGCCGCCGCCGTAGCCCGAGCCCGCTACGTACACGTGGCCGGGGCGCGCCGGGTCGGGCAGGATGCGCGCGCCGTAGAAGAACTGACCGTTGGGCAGCTGGCTGACCGTTTGCGTCCACGTGCCGGCGCTGCGCCGATAGAAGCGTGCGCCCGGGTTCGAGGCGCTCGCGGGCGTCGCCATTGCGTAGCGGGTCGCCCCGGCATGCGGCGAAACAGCAACCGCCGTGATCGCATCCAGAAAGTTGAAGGGGTCAGCCACACCGCTGATCGAGTTTCCAGCCACGCTCAGCTCGATCAGGTTGTGCGCTGTCCCGCCACCGATGCGTCCGCCCGCGAGCAGCACCTTGTTGGGTTCGCCCGGCAGCGCTGCCAGCGGCGGCAGGAACAGGGTTCCTCTGAGCTGGGCGCTGCCGAACTGGTAGTAGCGCAGGCCGCTCTGGTTGGTCGCCCCGGCATTGGTTTCGGCCATCGCAAACGTCGGATAGACGCTCCAGGTAGTGGCGCCACCGTTGGCCGAAACCAAGTGACCATAGTCGCCCGAGATGGTCTGCACGAAGGGCTGCGGGCCAGCCCCGGGGTTCAAGGCCTTCTGATAGCCCTGATCCTGGGCACCCGCAAAAATGTGGAAAGGCGCCTGCCGCAACGTGTAACTGCCGTAGTACTGCGACACGTTCAGGCCGCTGAGCGAGAGGTTCTGCACGCTCAGCAGTTGATCGGTGGACTCGTACAGCCCACCGTCGGTGCTCACGAAGACGCGCTCGACGTTCGAGGCATCAACGAACACATCGATGCCGCAGATGTCCGCGTGCAGCTTGGTCGCCGGCGAACCGTAGTACTCGCCCCAGGGATTCACGAGGGTCCAACTGGCGCCACCGTCGGCGCTGCGGAACAGGTCGACGCCACCCACGAACACGCGGCTGGGATCGCGGGTCGAACTCGCCACACTGTTGAGGCTGAACATCGAGGTCGGTGCTGGCGTTCGAGCTGTCCAGCTGGCACCGGCGTTCGCAGAGTAGTAAACGCGGGTCAGGCCGTCACCGTCATTCGAGTAGAACGCGAAGAGAAAGGTCTGTCCGCCCGTGGCAACGCCACCTGCGAGGGCCACGGTCTCAGCGCTGGTGAGCGTATGAGGCACGGTCGACACCGGCACGCGCGCATGCGTGCCCGGAGTGATCGTGAACAGCTGTGTGCCTGAAAGAAGGAACACTCGGGTGTCGCCGTAGCGAGGCGAGAACAAAGCAGCTTGGTTGCGCTCACCGACGAAGGCCACCGGGCTGAAGCTGGCGCCGCGGTCAACCGAGGCGAACAGATGCGTTCGCCAGGACGCTGGTGCGGTGAAGTCGTAGTGCACCCGCGCGTAGTACACCTCGCTGGCGGCGACGTCCCGCGCGACAAGCGCGGTTGCGTACCAGGGATTGTCCACACTGCTTCCACCTGGCGTCGCGAAGCTGGTGCCGCCGTTGTCGCTGAAGCGCACCTGTGCCGGCTGGTCCCCCAGCACCAGCAAGCGCTCACCGGCAGAACCGGCAAGCCGCAGCAGAAAGCCCTGAGCGCCATTCGACTCGAAGGCGGCGGCGTCATTGGTGCTGCTCCAGTTCAAGCTTGTGCGGTTGGCCCGCCACACGTTGCCGCCGTGGGACAGCACCGTCAGGCGCTGCTGGGCGCTGTCGAAGGCCGTCGCCAGCACGCGCCCCGACTGGTTGCTGGAGCCACGCTCGCTCCAGCTGCCGGACACAGCGGACGCACTGAACCGCAGGAGATCCTGGGGCTTTCCACTGGCGTCCAAGGCTGCTTCGCGCTGCGCCTGAAAGCGCTGGTCGCGCTCACTGCGATAGGCCGCGTCCAATGCGCCCGTGTCGACTCCGGGCGCGGCCAGCCGCATCGACGCGATCCAGGCGCGGCGCTGCCGCGAGAACTCCGATTTGCCCCCCTCGCCGGGAATCTGGTCCGTCGGCTTGGGCAGGTAGGGAGACTCGACCGGCTCAACCGGGCCGCCACGGAGACTCAAGCCGGCGAAGGCGACTGAGGCGAGAAAACCGAATAGCAGGGCGCCGCGCGTGATCAAACGCATGTCACAGTTCCGACGGGATTGGATGGGCGAAAGGTGGGCCAACTCGATCCGACCCGCAAGACACGCGCGCGAACCTCAATATGCCTGGCAACCAGTCGGACTATCCCTCCCCGTCTAGCGGACTGTCGGGCTTCGCTTGGCCGCGCTACGAGTCCGCCTGCGCGGCCCACGTTTCCGCCGAGTCTTGGCCGAGAGCCCGCTGAAGCCTGCGAATCGTCGAAAAACGGTGCTCGCGCAATCGGCCATCGCCTTGACCCCCAAGGTCCGACAGGCTGCCAGGCGCAGCAGGGCGCTGGATCAGCTCCGTGCCGAGTTCGTGTTGCCGCCGGACGCGCGCGGCCGGCAGAAACTGTCCACGCGCGAACCGGGCCGGCCGCCCGATCTGCGAACGACACAAAGGAGACGTGCTGCGTGCGGGATCGCCGCCCCTGGTCGGGGCGGCGCTTGGGGCTCAATCCAGCGGCGCCTGGTTGTGCGATAGCTCTTCCAGGGCTTGGCGCATATAGCTCTGCGCGGAGGCACTCAGCTTCTCGTGATCGAGGGCGAAGCGGATCGTGGCCTGGATCAGGCCGATATGGCTGCCGCAGTCGAAGCGGGTGCCTGCGAAGCGATAGGCGAGTGTCTTGTGCTCGGCCAGGCGTGCTGCGATCGCGTCGGTGAGCTGGATCTCGCCGCCGGCGCCCGGGGTGGTGGCGCGCAGCGTTTCGAAGATATCCGGGCCGAGAATGTAGCGGCCGACCACGCCGAGCGTGCTCGGAGCAAGTTCGGGCTTGGGCTTCTCGACCATCGCCTGGATTCGCCCGGCGCGGCCTTCGAAGTCGTCGGTGGCGACGATGCCGTAGCTCGAGGTCTGCGCGCGCGGAACATCCTGCACGGCGATCACGCTCGACTGCTGCTGCTCGGCCAAATCGGCCATCTGCTTCAGCGCGCCGGGGCCGCTGGCGTTCCAGATCAGGTCGTCCGGCAGCAGCACCGCGAAGGGTTCGTTGCCGATCACGGCTTCCGCGCACAGCACCGCATGGCCAAGACCCAGGGCCTCGGCCTGGGTCACGAAGATCGCCCGCACGTGGGCGGGCAGCACGCCACGCACCACCTCAAGCAATTCGGTCTTGCCGGCGCGTTCGAGTTTCTGTTCCAGCTCGTACGCTTTGTCGAAGTAGTCCGCCACCGCGTGCTTGTAGCGGTTGGTGATGAATACCAGGGTGTCGCAACCGGCCTCGATCGCCTCGTCCACGGCGTACTGGATCAAGGGCTTGTCGATGATCGGCAGCATCTCCTTCGGCACCGTCTTGGTGGCGGGCAGGAAGCGAGTACCGAGACCTGCGACCGGGAATACGGCTTTGCGGATGCGTTGGGTCATGGTTGGCCTTGGCGTCATGAATCAGGATGGAGGTTTGGAACTCTTGGCTCAGCGGACTCGATTGAACGGCAGCACCGCAGCCTCAGCGTGTTCAGCGGCGCCGCGGCTGAACTCCGGCACCATAGCGCGCAGCAGTTCCAGCAACTGTGCGGAGTCGTACTGCAGACTCGCCTGGCGCATGCGCTGCAGCTGCTGCTGGATCGACTCGGCCGGCAGCTGACGCGGCTGCGCCAGCATGATCTTCGGGTGCCGAGTCGGTTGGTAGTCTTCCTGCGGGTGGAACAGTTCTTCGAACAGCTTCTCGCCGGCGCGCAAGCCGGTGAATTCGATGCGCACATCGACGCCCGGACGCTTGCCGGCCAGCCGCACCATTTGTTCCGCCAGGTACTGGATCCGCACCGGCTGGCCCATGTCCAGCGCGAAGATCTCGCCCCCTTCGCCCAGCGTGGCGGCCTGCAGAATCAGCTGGCAGGCCTCGGGAATGGTCATGAAGTAGCGGGTAATTTCAGGATGCGTCACCGTGACCGGGCCACCCCGCCGGATCTGCTCGCGGAACAGCGGCACTACGCTACCGGCGGAGTCCAGCACATTGCCGAAGCGTACGGTGACAAAGCGCGTGCTGCCCTGCCCGTCCAGGGTCTGGCACAGCATTTCAGCCAGGCGCTTGCTGGCGCCCATCACGTTGGCCGGGTTCACCGCTTTGTCGGAGCTGATCAGCACGAAGCTGGCGACTCCGTGGCGCTGCGCGGCGTGGGCGAACACCTGGGTGGCCAGCACATTGTTGCGGACAGCCTCACGCACCATGCCTTCCAGCAGCGGGACGTGTTTGTAGGCGGCAGCGTGGAACACCAGCTCGGGGCGGCACTGGGCGAATACGTACTCGGCCACCGCCGGGTCTCCACAATCACCGAGAAACGGCTGGATCAGCAGCTCCGGAAACTCGGCGCGCAACTCCTGCTCGATGCGGTAGAGGTTGTATTCGGACTGCTCCAGCAGCACCAGCGACGAGACCCCGAGGCGAGCGACCTGACGGCACAGCTCGGAACCGATCGAACCGCCGCCGCCCGAGATCAGCACGCGCTTGCCGGACAGCCCGGTGCGGATCGCGGTCCAGTCCAGCGCCACCGGCTCGCGCCCGAGTAGATCCTCGATCGCGACTTCTTTCAGTTCGTTGAAGCTGGAGCGGCCGTCAATAACATCCTGCAGGCGCGGCACAGTTCGGAACGGCAGACCGCTGTCCTCGCACAGCTCGACCGCGCGCTGCATCTGCTGGTTGCTGGCCGAGGGCATCGCGATCAGCAGCATCTCGGCAGCGACTTCACGGGCGATCTCGCCCAGATGGGCAAGCTCCCCCAACACCGGCACGCCATGCACCTTGGCGCCGCGCAGGGCGCGGTTGTCGTCGATCAAACCGACCGGCCGGAAGCGCCCTTCGCGGCGCAGATCACGCACCAGCGCCTCACCGGCGCTGCCCGCACCGACCACCAGCACCCGCATCGGCTGCAGGCGTGGGCCGCCGCCGTAGCGGCTGTCTTTCCAGAACCGGTACAGCCAGCGCGGCGCGCCCAGGCACACCAGCAGGGTCAGCGGATACAGCGCCATGACGGTGCGCGGAACGTTCTCCAGCCGCGTCAGCAGAAACAGCGCGCTGAACACAGCGAGCCCGCCGAACAGGCAGGCACGTGCGATGTTCCATAGATCAGGCAGGCTGGCAAACCGCCACAGGCCGCGGTACAGCCCTGTCCACCACAGCACCAGACCCTGAGCGATCAGTACGACCGGCAGCTCAGGCGGGAAAACAGTGAACGGCGGCGCGGAGGGCTCCAGGCTGAAGCGCAACACATTCGCGATCAGCCAGGCCGCCCACACCATCAGCAGATCGTGCAGCACCACGGCCAGCCGCGGATGCACCGCTCCAATCAAACCCGCCGCACGCCGGACCATCAGCGCGTCCTCCGCCGCAGGCGCATGCGGCCCCACAGCCACAGCACAGCAGCCAGGCCGTAGACGACGATCGCGAGCGGCAGGCGCAGGTCAGGTTGGTGCAGGGAGAGCATCATCGCGGGCAGGACTACCAGCAGGCTGAACAGTGCGTAGGCGAGACTCACGCGGGCGTGACTCGCGCCGCGTCGGACCCACCATTGGTACAGATGTTCCCGGTGCGCAGCATACCAGCGGCGCCCCAGCACCATCCGCTTCAACAGGGTCAGGCCAGCATCGACGGCAACTGGCGCTACTGGCAGCAGCAGGATCCACGGCGAAACCAGGACCGGTTCAAGCATCAGCGCAAAGGCCCCGATCGCAAAGCCGAGCGCGCCGCTGCCGACGTCGCCCATGAACATCCGCGCACGCGGAAAATTGAAGGGCAAAAAGCCGAGCACCGCAGCCGCGAGACCAAGCATCACCAAGGCCACCGCGGGCAGACCAGCGGCCAGGGCGAGGCCGGCATACAGGCCTGACGCCAGCACCGCCTGCAGGCTGGCGAGACCATTGATACCGTCGATAAAGTTCCAGAAGTTCAGCAGGGTCACCAACCACAGCACGCTGATCACCAAACGGATCCACTCGGTCAGGTCTGCCGGAAGCCCGTACAAGGCCAACAGCCAGGCGAGCGCCGCGCCCAGGTGCACCAGCAGGCGTAGCGATGCGGGCAGCGATCGATGATCGTCCCACCAGCCGACCCCGGCGACCGCCAGCAGGCTGAGTACAAATACACCGCCGGCGAATGCGGAAGGCAGCACGAACGCGGCCAGCACGGCCAACACCAGCACGAAGGCGATACCACCGCCGCGCGCGGTCCGCTGCGCGTGCGAACGGCGGCGGCCGGGGTCGTCCAGCAGACCGCGTCTGTGCGCGTATGCAAGCGCGAGCCGGCACAGGCCGAACGAGCCCAGCCCGCAAAGCGAAAGGAGCATCAGACCGGCTACTGACTCCGGACCCGGTACCGCGAGGGACATCAGTCGCCCGCCGGACCGTGGATGGGCCGCACCGTGCTCCAGCCCTTGCAGCTGGGGCATTGCCAGTGGTGCTGACGCGCGCCGAAACCGCAGCGATGGCAGCGGTAGGTCAATACGCTGGAGGCCAGATGCTCGGTGGTCTGGCCGAGCACCCGAAGAATCGGCAGGGCCTCGGCCTCCGGGCGCGCGCTGCCGAGTTCGATCAAGGCGACCTGCCCCTTCACGGAGGGCCGCTGCTTGAGCGCCTCGCTGAGGTACTGGACCGCGGCGCAGTCGCCGTCATCCTCGCGGATCACTTTGGCCAGTGCCAGGACAGGCGCAACCCCGGTGAAGCGTTCGCTCATCTCGGCCAGAAACGCCCGGCAGCGCGCGCGCTCGCCCATGCGATCGTAGGCCGACAGCAGTGGCTTCAGGACTTCCGGCAGGCTGTCGGGGTCATTTCGCGCGACGCGCTCAAACGCGCGCACGGCGGCGCTGTCGCGACCTTCGGCCAGTTCGATCTGGCCTTCGATGATGCCCGCACGCACGCTGTTCGCCTCGGCAACAAAGGCCTCGGCCAGGTGCACACGCGCATCCGGCAGGCGGCTTTGGCGGCGCGCGCGCTCGGCCAACTCACAGTGGAAGTGCGAGACCAGACGGCCCATCGGCTCGCCGGTGGCGGCCTCCAGCCGCTGCGCGTGTTCGATCGCCTTTTCCCAGTCGCGTTCCTGCTGGTAGATCGACAGCAGATGCCGCAGCGCCTGCGGCGCCTGCGCGCCCAGCCGCACCAGGTCGGCGAACAGGGTTTCGGCGCGGTCCAGCAGCCCGGCGCGCATGTAATCTTCACCGAGCTCAAGCACCGCCTGCACACGCTGCTCATCGTTCAAGGTGCTGCGTTCAATCAGGTTCTGATGGATGCGGATCGCGCGATCAACTTCACCGCGGCGGCGAAACAGATTGCCCAGGGCGAAGTGCGTTTCGACGGTGTCGCTGTCAATCTCCGAGATCTGCAGGAACACTTCAATCGCTTTGTCGGGCTGCTCGTTCAACAGGTAGTTGAGCCCGCGAAAATAGCTGGTCGACAGTCGGCTGACCCGGCGCCCACCGGAGCGTTCCGCCGAACGCCTGCCGCTGTACCAGCCCGACAGGACCGCCACCGGCAGCAACAGAAACAGCAGGACCAGTTCGTTCACGCGCTGACCGGTTCGCGACCTGTCGCAAGCGCCTTGTCCTGGCTGGACGCGGATCGCCGCAGCTTGCGCCGCAGCGGCCAGATCACCAGCACGCCCAATAGCAGGCCGCCAGCGCTGGCGCCCAGCAGGGCCGACCCCAGCAAGGCCAGGCCAAGACCAAGCTCGAACTCCAAACCCGGCAGATTGACAGTCACCGTGTCCGGATTGAGTGCGCCGAACGCGAAGCCCAGGCCAAGAAATGCCAGGGCGATCAGGGGCAGCAGAATGCGCATAGGTTCTCCCGAAGACTCAGGCCGCATCGCGACCACGGGGCCGGGCGACATCGGGACGCATTGTAGACGAGCGACCGCCGCCGACGCGGGGTGGCTCAGAGCTCGGCGTTGCCGTCGTTGACGCGTTCGCGCAACTCTTTGCCGGGCTTGAAATGGGGCACGTACTTGCCGGGCAAGGCCACCGAATCGCCGGTCTTGGGATTGCGCCCCATGCGCGGCGGGCGGAAATGCAGCGAGAAACTGCCGAAGCCGCGGATCTCGATGCGATCACCCGTCGCCAGCGCCGTGCTCATCTGCTCAAGCAGGGTCTTCACCGACAGATCGACATCGTCGGCCTTGAGGTGGGCTTGCTTGCGGGAAAGCGCTTCGATGAGTTCGGACTTGGTCATGGAGCAACTCTGCAGGCTCGACGGCGGAGAGCGCGGGTCCACGATGGACGCAGCGCGACCGGCTCGAAGCGGCGGGCGCGACTGCCGAGGCAGCCTGCGGCCACTGCATCGGCGGGCGGAGGGCAAGGCTCCCGGACTGCCGACAGAGGTCTGTACGCAGTTCGCGAGTCTCGCAGTTCAGTCGTTGCAGCCGCTGCAATCGTCCCCCGGACGCCCACAACAGCAATGCCCTGCGGCCGCACGTGAGCGCGGCCGCAGGGCGGTCAGGCGTTACTCGCCCTTGTTGCTCAGCTGTTCGCGAAGCAGCGCGCCCAGCTTGGTGGTGCCGCCGGAGGCGCTCTGGTAATCGTCCAGCACGTCCTGCAGATCGGCCTCTTCCTTGGCGCGGATCGACAGCTGCAGGGTGCGGCCCTTGCGATCCATGCCGATGAACTTGGCTTCGACCGCGTCGCCGACCTTCAGATGCTGGGTGGCGTCTTCGATACGCTCCTTGGCGATGTCGGACGCGCGCAGGTAACCCTCGATGCCGTCAGCCAGTTCGATGGTGGCGCCACGGGCGTCCACTTCCTTGACCACGCCATTCAAGATGCTGCCCTTTGGATTGCCGGCCATGAACTGACCGAACGGATCCTGCTCCAGCTGCTTGATGCCCAGCGAGATGCGCTCGCGCTCGGGGTCAACCGCCAGCACCACGGCTTCGACGTTCTCGCCCTTCTTGAAGTTGCGGACGATGTCTTCGCCAGTGGCGTTCCAGCTGATGTCGGACAGGTGCACCAGACCGTCGATGCCGCCGTCCAGACCGATGAAGATTCCGAAATCGGTGATCGACTTGATCTGGCCTTCGACCTTGTCACCCTTCTTGTGCATCGCTGCGAAGGCTTCCCACGGATTCGAGGTGCACTGCTTGATGCCCAGCGAGATGCGGCGACGCTCTTCATCAACGTCCAGCACCATGACTTCGGCTTCGTCGCCGACCTGCACAACCTTCGACGGGTTGACGTTCTTGTTGGTCCAGTCCATTTCGGAGACGTGGACCAGACCTTCGACGCCGGCTTCGATTTCGACGAAGCAGCCGTAATCGGTGACGTTGCTGACCTTGCCGATGATGCGCGAGCCGTTCGGGTAACGGCGGGCGATGTTCTCCCACGGATCCTCGCCCAGCTGCTTCAGGCCGAGGCTGACGCGGTTGCGCTCGCGGTCGAACTTCAGCACGCGGACGTCCAGCTCGTCGCCGACGTTGACGACTTCGGACGGATGACGCACGCGCTTCCACGCCATGTCGGTGATGTGCAGCAGACCGTCGATGCCGCCGAGGTCAACGAATGCGCCGTAATCGGTGAGGTTCTTGACCACGCCCTTGACGACCGCGTTCTCCTGCAGGCGCTCAAGCAGCTGCTCGCGCTCGGCGCTGAACTCGCTCTCGACCACGGCGCGACGCGAAACCACCACGTTGTTGCGCTTGCGGTCGAGCTTGATGATCTTGAACTCGATGTCCTTGCCTTCCAGGTACACCGGATCGCGCACGGGGCGCACATCCACCAGCGAACCGGGCAGGAACGCGCGGACGTCCTTGATGTCGACCGTGAAACCACCCTTGACCTTGCCGCTGATCCGACCGGTGATGGTGGCGTTGGCTTCGAGGGCTTCCTCGAGCTCGTCCCAAACCAGCGAACGCTTGGCCTTCTCACGCGAGAGGACGGTCTCGCCAAAGCCGTTCTCGAGCGAATCGAGCGCAACCTTGACTTCGTCGCCAACGGCGACTTCGAGCTCGCCCTGCTCGTTCTTGAACTGCTCGATCGGGACGATGCCTTCGGACTTCAGGCCTGCGTTGACGACGACCACGTCGGAGCGGATCTCGACGACGACGCCGACGACAATGGCGCCCGGCTTCAGCTTGGAGAGCTTTTCGCTCTGCTCGAACAGTTCAGCAAAACTTTCGGTCATGGGGGTGAATTTCCAGGTTGGACACACGGCCTGACACGCGACATCTGCGTCGGCCACCGGCTGTGCGACATCCTCAAGGGCGAACCCTGCGGACATCTGTTGGTTGACCCGGGACCATCGTGGCCCGGGCATGGGATCTGCTGTTGCGAGAGTGCGCACACGCGACAGACGGCCTGCAGCCGCGCCGTGCGGATCCCGGAGGATCAGCGCAGCACAGCCAGCACGCGGTCGATGACGGTCTCGACGGGAACGCCGGTGGAATCGATGAGGACCGCATCGGCTGCGGGCTTCAGGGGGGCCACGGTGCGCTCGGCGTCACGCGCATCGCGCGCGACAATCTCCTCCAGCAGACCGGCGAGTGTAACTGCGAGTCCTTTATCCTTCAACTGCTTATAACGACGGTCGGCGCGTTCAGCGGCGCTGGCGGTCAGAAAAACCTTGAAGGCGGCATCGGGGAAGATCACCGTGCCCATGTCGCGGCCATCGGCCACCAGGCCTGGCGTCTGGCGAAATGCGCGCTGCTTGTCGAACAGCGCCGCGCGCACCGGCGGCAGCGCGGCGATCGCTGAAGCGGCGGCACCTGCAGTTTCGGTGCGCAGCTCGTCGGTGGCGTCGACGCCATCCACGAACACTCTCGGCTCGGCACCCTGACGCGCCTCGAAGCGCACCTGGGTCTCACGCGCGCAGCGCTCCAGCGCGTCGGCATCACTCAGATCAAGGTCATGCCAACCCGCAGCCAGACCCACCGCGCGATAGAGCGCGCCGGAATCCAGGAAATGCCAGCCGAGCCGCTGCGCCACCGCCCGCGCCACCGTGCCTTTGCCAGAGCCCGAAGGGCCATCGATGGTGAGAACAGGGGGTGGGTTCGGCGGGGAAATGGTCATCCGCGCATTCTAGCGGCGGCACCCTCGATCGGCGAGGCGTCATCTGTCATGACGATCGAATCGTTGGGTGATACCGGCCGTACGCAGACGCGCCAGCAGTCGATCGCCACGCGCCGGCTGCAGCTGTCGCAGCCAACCGATGCGACCCAGCAGCCGCTGCAGGCTGAGTTGCCGATCCTCGCCATCGATAACGCGTTCGCGACCGCAGCACCAGGCGTGCACCTCGGCCTTCAAACGATCGAAGTCCTCGCGTGCCAGCGCTGGACGCGCGTTGGTGACGATGCCGGTGACGCGCTGGCGCTGCCCCTGCGATTGGATCCGCGTCTTGGATGGATTCGGTGCGAAGCCTTCGTCGCGGACGACCCGCTCGATCGTTGGCAGCGCGCGACGAAAGTCATCACTGCAGCCCAGCTCGCTCGAAAAGACCAGGTCATCCGCATAGCGGCTGTAGCGCCAACCGGCGGCAGCGGCATACGCCGCGAGCCGTCGATCCAGACCACGGGCGCAAAGATTGGCCAGCGCAGGCGAGGTCGGCGCACCCTGCGGCAGGTGGCGATCCCGGGCCTGCATTCGCTGCGCTGACGGCAGCCCGGCCAGGCTGACGGAGTCATGCCGCGCCGTGCACAGCTGCGCAAGCGCGTTCGCCACCGGCATCGGATAGCCCAGGTCGACAAACACCGCGCGCACTCTCGGCAGGGCGATGCCGGCGAACCAATCGCGCAGATCCAGCTGCAACAGGCCGCCGCGCGCGCAATGCAGACGCGCATGGCTGAGTGCGGAGCGGCCGGGCACGAAACCATGGGCATGCTCGGAGCAGGCCTCGGCGGGCAGAAGATCACGCAGGATCGCGCGCTGGACCTGCTTCAAGCGCTGCTTCGGAATCTCGAGAATCCGCATGCGACCCATCGGGCGCGGAATCAGCCGCAGCCGGTAGTGGCTATGACCGCGGCAACGCGCACGCAACCAGTCGAGCTCGCCCAGACTGAGGCCCAGATGTGCGGCGAGCGCAGGCAGCGATTGCACTGTCGGCCTGAAGTCCAGCCTTGGCATCGGCGCCGCCGCGGACTCGATCAACCAGCGCTTGGGCTTTGCGGGCAGCGCGAGCAGAAACGGAAGGTGCGGTGCACGCAGCGGCGCTGCAGCAGGCAGCCACTGTCGATCGCGATGGGCGCTCATCCACGCAGCCAAGGCTTCCGCGGAGAGGCGCGCGGCGCTGGAGGCCGGGTACTCGGCAAGCAGCGCTTCCAACAACCATCTCCATGAGCTGACGGTCGGCCAGGCCGCGCTCCAACGCGCGGCAATGCCCTCGGCAGTCCATGCACCCGCCAATGCGAGCAAGGCAAGTGCGCGATCAGTCGCGGGCGATGGCAGCAGTTGAATTGGCGGACCCACGCCGACCTCGATATTCGCAGCGACACATTTGCGGCGTGCCGCAACGAAGTCGCTGCCGTGGATAGAGCAACTGTGGAACCGCGCTGCGGGGATGCCCCGCAGCCGCACACCAAGCCAGCGAAGCTGTCACCTGATGGGCATCTGCTCGGCGTGAGCCGCCGGAACCCACCCTGCCGAGGCCTGTGTCCGCCGTCAACTCATGCGGCGAGCGGCCGGGAAGTTCAGCCTGCCGACTCGAACAATTCGAATCCGCAGCCACGCGCCAGCTCGACAAAGCCCGGAAATGAGGTCGCCACATTGGCGCAATCGTCGATGACCACCTCGCCTTCCGCCAGCTGACCGGCGATCGCGAAGCTCATCGCAATGCGGTGGTCGCCGCGACTGTCGACTCTGCCGCCATGCAAACGGCCGCCTTCGATCAGCGCACCATCCGGGCGCTCGTCGATCCGCGCGCCCAAGGCCTTCAGTCCGTCGGCCATGCTCTTGATGCGGTCGGATTCCTTGACCCGCAGTTCTGCCGCACCGCTGACCGTGGTCAGCCCTTCGGCGCAGGCGGCGGCGATGAACAGGGCCGGGAACTCGTCGATCATGTCGGGCACGACCTGTTCTGGAATCACCGCACCGCGAAGTCGCGCATGCCGCACGCGCAGGTCGGCCACCGGCTCGCCGCCGTGCTCGCTGCGATTCTCAAGCTGGATATCCGCGCCCATCACCCGCAGCGCTTCCAACAGCCCGGTACGCCGCGGGTTGATGCCGACCTGTTCGATCAGCAGATCCGAGCCCGGAATCAGGCTCGCCGCGACGATGAAGAAGGCCGCCGAAGAGAAATCCGCCGGCACCTGCACGTCGGTGGCGCGCAGAACCTGGCCGCCGTGCAGACGGGCGCGTCCGGGTGTGAAGTCGATCGCCACTCCGAAGGCGGACAACATGCGCTCGGTGTAGTCGCGGGTCGGATGCGGCTCGATGGTTTCGGTTTCACCTTCGGCGTACAGACCCGCCAGCAGCAGGGCCGACTTGACCTGGGCGCTGGCCACCGGCAGCTCGTAGCGGATGCCGTGCAGCTTGGCGCCGCCGCGGATGCGCAGCGGCGGGCGACCCTCGGCCGCGGTGTCGATCACCGCGCCCATCTGTCGCAGCGGCAGCACCACGCGATTCATTGGTCGCCGAGTCAGAGACTCATCGCCGATCAACTCGCTGTCGAAGCCCTGTCCCGCCAGCAGGCCAGACAGCAGGCGCATGCCGGTGCCGGCATTGCCGCAGTCGATCGCGGCCGCGGGCGCTTTGAGCCCGTGCAAGCCGACGCCATGCACCCGTCGCACGCTGGGCTCGGGCGCATCGATTTGCACGCCCATCTGGGCGAAGGCGCGCGCGGTGGCGCGGGTGTCCTCGCCCTCAAGAAAGCCGCGAACTTCGCTGACGCCCTCGGCCAGCGAGGCCAGCATCATCGCGCGATGGCTGACCGACTTGTCGCCGGGCACGAGCAGCCGACCACTCAGACCTTGAGGGGCGCGGGTAGCGCGATAGGTGCCGCCACTGCCGCTCACTGCAAGGCCTCGCTCACAGCACCGCCACCGGATAGCTGCCGAGGATGCGCACCTGCGAAGCGAACTCGCCGAGTGCACCCAGGGCGGCGCGTACCGCAGGGTCTTCGACATGGCCCGCGATGTCGATGAAGAATGCGTATTGCCACTTGCCCTCGTGCGACGGCCGCGATTCGATGCGGTTCATGCTGACGCCGTGTTCGGCCAAGGGCCGCAGCACGTTGTAGAGCGCGCCGGGCTGGTCGCGCACGAATACCAGCAGCGAGGTCCGATCGTGGCCGGACGGCGGAAACAGTTCGCGGCCGATCACCAGAAAACGGGTGGTGTTGTCTGGGCGATCCTCGATCGGTCCAGCGACGATTTTCAGACCGTACACATGCGCCGCCGACTCGCCCGCAATCGCTGCCGCATCGTCAGCAGTGCGAGCCCGCCGCGCGGCCTCGGCATTGCTGGAGACCGCGATCTTCTCGACCTTGGGCAGGTACTGGCGCAGCCAGGTTTTGCACTGGCCCAGCGACTGCGGGTGCGAGTAGATGCGCTCGATGTCCTCGATCCGGCCGGAGCGGTTCAGCAGGTGCTGATGCACTCGCAGTTCGACTTCACCGCAGATCTTCAGCTTCGAGGTCAGGAACATGTCGAGCGTGGACTGGATGGTGCCCTGGCCGGAGTTCTCGACCGGCACCACACCGAAGTCGGCGTTCTTGGCCTCGACCTCCTGGAACACTTCCTCGATGCTCGACAGCGGCATGCCCAGCGCCGAGTGGCCGAAGTGCTTGTGCACGGCCTGCTGGCTGAAGGTGCCCTCCGGCCCGAGGAAGCCGATCCGCAGCGGCTCCTGCTGGGCGAGGCAAGCCGACATGATCTCGCGGAACAGGCGCACCAGGGTTTCGTCGTGCAGCGGGCCGTCATTGCGATCGACCACCTTGCGCAGCACCTGGGCCTCGCGCTCGGGCCGGTAGTACTCGACCGCAGCCTTCAGCGGGCCCTTGGCGCGACCGACCTGCTGCGCCCAGCGCGCGCGTTCGACGATCAGATCCTGGATGCCGCGATCAATGCTGTCGATGCGCTCGCGCGCCTGTGCAAGCGCCGGCGGCAGGGCCGTCGATGCAGGTAGCTCGATCTTGGCCGCGGGCGCGTGCGCGCCGCGGCCTTTCGCAGCCGACTTTTTCGCGACGGCCTTGGCCGCCACGCTCTTGGTCGCTGCAGGCTTGGCGGTCTTCGTGCGCGCCGCTTTACCCTTCACTTCCGCTGGATCAACGGCCGGCGGTTTGGCGGGGACACCTTTCCCCTTGCCCCCACGCGCGGCCATCAGACCGCCCGCACCGACAGGATGCCGTCAACGCTCGCGATCTGCGCCACCAGGGCGGCATCGACGGGAACATCGACATCCAGCAGGGTGTAGGCCAGCTCGCCGCGCGAGGCGTTGTGCATCTGGGCGATATTGACCCCGGCCTCGCCGAGCAGATGCGAGAGCTGGCCGATCATGTTGGGGCGGTTGCGGTTGGCGATGCACAGCCGGGCCTTGCCCTCGCGCGACATCCGCGTGTTCGGGAAGTTGACCGAGTTCTGAACATTGCCGTTTTCGAGGTAGTCGCGAATCTGGTCGGCCACCATCACCGCACAGTTTTCCTCGGCCTCTTCGGTCGATGCACCGAGATGCGGCAGCGCGATCACACGCGGATTGCCGACCAGGTCAACGGTCGGGAAGTCGCAGACGTAGCGACCGATCACGCCAGTCTCCAAGCCCTGACGCAGCGCCTGCGGATCAACGATGCCTTCGCGGGCGAAGTTGAGCAGCACCACACCACGGCGCGCGGCCTCCAGCGCAGACGCACCGAAGATGCCGCGCGTGGCATCGTTCAGCGGCACGTGGAAACTGATGTACTCGGCCGAGGCGATCAGCTCGTTCAAGCTGCCCGCTTTGACCACATCGGAGGACAGCTGCCAGGCGCCATCGATGGTCATGTGCGGGTCGAACCCGACCACTCGCATGCCCAGCGCGCGCGCGGCATTGGCGACCTTGACACCGATCGCTCCGAGGCCGATCACGCCAAGGGTTTTGCCGGCCAACTCGGAGCCGGCGAAGCGCTTCTTCTCGGCCTCGATGGCGTGGTGCGGGTCGGCGTGCTCGCGCAGGTTGGCGACGAAGCCCAGCGCCTCGCTGATGTTGCGCGCCGACAGCAGCATGCCGGCCAGCACCAGCTCCTTCACCGCATTGGCATTGGCGCCCGGCGCATTGAACACCGGTACGCCGCGCTCGCTCATCGCCGCCACGGGGATGTTGTTGGTGCCGGCGCCGGCGCGGCCAATCGCCTTTACCGATGCGGGAATGTCCAACTTGTGCATGTCGGCCGAACGCACCAGCACGGCATCCGGCACCGGCATATCGGTCGCGATCTGGTAGCGGTCGGCCGGCAAGCGGTCCAGACCGATACGGCTGATGTTGTTGAGCGTCTGGATCTTGAACATGTGGGAGCTACCTGCAGAGGGAAAGCTGGGGAGACGCGCGGTATGCGCGATCTGCGGAATTGTTGTTCTGACGGCCAACCATTCGCGGCCCGCCTGCCGTGCGCCGCACTGCAACTGACACGCTACCGCGGGCGGCCGCCTGCGCCAACGAAGGCGGCCGCGCCGCGATGCGCCATCAACCGTGGCGCTTGGCGAAGTCGGCCATGAAGTCGGTCAAGGCACGCACGCCTTCGATCGGCATCGCGTTGTAGATCGAGGCGCGCATGCCGCCCACAGCGCGATGCCCCTTGAGAGCCAGCAGGCCGGCAGCCTCGGACTCCTTCAGAAAGGGCTTGTCCAGCGCCTCGTCAACGAGCGTGAAAGGCACATTCATCCACGAGCGCGAAGAGACCTCGACCGGGTTGCGATAGAAGCCGCCGGAACCATCGATCGTCGAATACAGCAACTCGGCCTTGGCACGGTTGCGCTCGGCCATCGCGCCCAGCCCGCCCTGCTCTTTCAGCCACTTGAACACCAAGCCGGCGAGATACCAGGAGAACGTCGGCGGCGTATTCAGCATGCTGCCGTCCTTGGCCTGGGCGGCGTAACTCAGCACCTTGGCGATGTTCGAAGGCGGCGTGGGAATCAGGTCCTCGCGCACGATCAGCACCACCAGACCGGACGGGCCGATGTTCTTCTGCGCGCCTGCGTAGATGATGCCGTGATGCGCGACGTCGATCGGGCGCGACAGCAGGGTCGACGAGAAGTCGCCGACCAGCGGCACGTCTCCGACCTCCGGGGCCTGATGGAACTCGACGCCGTGGATGGTTTCGTTCGGGGTGTAGTGCACATACGCAGCCTCGGCGGACAGCTGCCACTCCGAGCGCGCCGGGATCGAGGTGAAGTTGCCGGCTTCCGAAGTCGCGGCGACCTGAGCGCGCACGTAGGGCTTGCCTTCGGCGACCGCCTTCTGGCCCCAGGCGCCGGTGACGATGTAGTCGGCGACGCGATCGACACCGGCGATATTCATCGGAATCTGCGCGAAGTGCTGGGTGGCGCCGCCCTGAAGGAACAGCACCTTGTAGTTCGATGGAACGCTCAGCAGGTCGCGCAGATCGCGCTCTGCCTCCTCGGCCGCAGCAACGAATGCGGCGCCGCGATGGCTGACTTCCATCACGGAGGCGCGCTCACCGCTCCACTCGAGCAGCTCGCGCTGGGCCTGCAGAAGAACAGGTTCGGGCAGCGCGGCGGGGCCGGCGCTGAAGTTGAAGGTTCGCGACATGCTGGGGGCTCCGCAGGAGGAAGAATCACTGAATCCATCGGAGGCTAGCATGCTGCCCTGCAGCAAGAAAGGGCCGCGCCAGGGCATGGGAAACAAGCGCCAAAGCGGCCGTTGACGACACATGCAACCTGCCAGGAAGGAACGAGAATCAGGCATGACACCCATCAGCACAGGCGCCCGCGTTCTCGACCAGCGGCCTCGGTGCTACTCTTCGGCGGCTGATTCGCCCACTGCCGACCACTGCGTCCCACCATGCTCCCGTCCTCGGACAATCCCACCACCCAACGGACCGTGCTGAGCCCCGGCCCAGCGCAGCCCACCCAGCACCATTCGGCCTGCCTGGTGGTGATCCACGGGGAAGGCCTGGGCAAGCGTGTGGACGTCGAGACCGATCCAGTGCTGGTGGGACGCACGCCCGAAGCGCGCCTGCACATTCCTCACGCCAGCGTGTCGCGGCGGCACTGCGAAGTCTGGCGCGATGGAGATACCTATCGAGTGCGTGACCTTGGCGCGACCAACCCGACCCGCGTCAACGATCAACCGCGCGCCGAGGCGGTGCTGGTGGACGGCGACCACATCACCGTCGGCGAGATCCTGCTGAAGTTCATCAGCCACGCCAGCCTTGAGGCGCGCTACCACGAAGAGGTCTACCAGCTCGCCACCCACGACCCACTGACCGACCTCTACAACCGCCGCCATTTCGCCGAGCAGCTCGACACCGAGATCGCCCGCGCCCTGCGCCACGGCCGGCCGCTGAGCCTGTGCATCATCGACGTCGATCTGTTCAAGCCGGTCAACGACACTTACGGGCATATCGCCGGCGACGGCGTGCTGAAACAGATGTCAGCGATTCTGCGCAGCCAGGTCCGACGCGAAGACGTCGCTGCGCGCATCGGCGGCGAGGAGTTTGCGGTGCTTCTCCCGGAAACGGATCTGGAAGGCGCGAGAGAGTTCGCCGAACAGTTTCGCTGTGCAGTTGCCGGCACCCTGTTCCACCCGGGCGGAGTGCCACAGCACATCACCGTCAGCGTCGGCATCGCCCAGGCCCGCTCAGACCGCGGCGACCGTTCCAGGCTGATGAAGGCCGCCGATTCGGCGCTGTATCGGGCCAAGGATGAAGGGCGCAATCGGGTGTGTTGCGAGCCCTGACGGGCTGGGATTGGGGATTCGGGATTCGTCAGAGCCGGCGGTGTCTGGCTGCAGGGGCGATGATTCGCGTCGCAGGCTTTGAAACAGCGCGCGGAACGGCTCGCGAGGCTTTTGCGAATCCCGAATCCCGAATCCCGAACAAGCCGCTACTTGTAGCGCCCCACAACATAGTCCTCGATAATCCCGATGAACTCTTCGACGATGTGGTCGCCGCGCAGCGTCGCGGCTTTCTCACCGTCGATGAATACTGGCGCGACCGGGGATTCGCCGGTGCCGGGAAGCGAGATGCCGATGTTGGCGTGCTTGCTTTCGCCGGGGCCGTTGACGATGCAGCCCATCACCGCCAGCGTGAGGTTCTCCACGCCGGGATGTTTGAGTTTCCACTCAGGCATGCGTGCGCGGACATGCGTCTGCACTTGCTTCGCCAACTCCTGGAAGAACTCGCTGGTGGTGCGGCCGCAGCCCGGGCAGGCGGTGACCAGCGGCGTGAATGCACGCAAGCCCAAGGTCTGCAGCATTTCCTGCGCAACGATCACCTCGGTCGTACGCGACTGCCCGGGCTCAGGCGTCAGCGACACGCGGATGGTGTCGCCGATGCCTTCCTGCATCAGGATCGCCAACGCCGCGGTGGACGCGACGATGCCCTTCGAGCCCATGCCGGCCTCGGTCAGACCCAGATGCAGAGGAAACCGTGAGCGCCGCGCCAGATCTCGATAGACGGCGATCAGATCCTGCACGCCGGACACTTTGCAGGACAGGATGATCTGCTCCGGCGCAAGCCCGATCTCGACGGCGCGCTCGGCCGAATCCAGCGCCGAACGGATCAAGGACTCACGCAGCACCCGCGCGGCATCCCAGGGCTCGGCGCGCGCGCCGTTTTCATCCATCAGACGCGCGGCCAGATCCTGGTCCAGCGAGCCCCAATTGGCGCCGATCCGTATCGGCTTGCGGTACTGCAGGGCGAACTCGATCAACTGCGCGAACTGGGTATCACGCTTGCGCCCGAAGCCGACATTGCCGGGATTGATGCGGTACTTGGCCAAGGCCTCCGCGCAGGCGGGTTCATTCGCCAGCAGCAGGTGGCCGTTGTAGTGGAAGTCGCCGATCAGCGGCACCTCGATGCCCATCATCGCCAGCCGGTCGCGGATGCGCGGCACCGCGGCGGCGGCCTCTGGGGTATTCACCGTGATCCGCACCAGCTCCGAACCGGCGCGCCACAGCTCCCCCACCTGCTTGGCGGTCGAGGCCACATCAGCAGTGTCGGTATTGGTCATCGATTGCACCACCACCGGTGCACCACCACCGACGGCGACGGAACCCACGAGGGTGCGGAGCGTCGTGCGACGCTCGATCATTTGAAGCTCGGACATTAGGCCACCGCTGAATCGATTTCTCTGCCACGCAAGGCGCGTATCAGAACATAGTCGCCGGCCTGTTCAACGGCGGTGAGCTGATTGAAGAACGAGATCACTTCGCCCGCGGGGGAATCGAAATCGTCCTTGGTGGAGGCCAACCCGGCCACCTCGATGCGGCTGACCGCGTTGTCGATCTGCGAGGGGGCGACGAAGTAGCTGGCATCGGTGCCCGCATCGCGCAGCCATTCAATCGCGACTCCACGCTGCGGCGGCTTGGGCGTGCCAAGCATGTCCAGCGCGCGCAAGCCCACCGCGCGCGCGCGCCGAGCCAGCAGTTCAATGCCGGCATCGACCGAGCCATCACCGTGATAGCGCATCCATCGCACCACCCCGACCATCCACAAGGGATCGTCTTCTTCATGGGCGATGGTGAGGCCCATCAGCTCGCCAACCCGAATGCGAATGCCGGTCTCGCGCGCCCACAGAAGTCGATAGCCGCCGAGGCTCTGGTCGAGCACCTGCGCGCGCACCCGCGATGATTTGACCGTCTCTTGAGTCGCCTGCGCCCACGCTGCATGCGGTGCAGCACCGACGCGGTGGCCGGTGACCTGATGCATGAAGCTGTCGAAATCGCTTTCGCCCGACAGGAAGTAATGCAAGCCGCTCAGACCGATCACGGTATCCAGAGTGTGGGTTGCACCCAGTCGGCGGGCGCGGCGCTCGGCGGCCGTGCCCCAGCCGGCACGCAGCCGTCGCATCAGCTCGGCCGGCGCGCCCAGGCTGCGCTTCTGACGTTTGAGTTTCAGGCTGACCTGTTCGATGCCGGAGTGCTGCAGCGGCGCTTCGAGCAGCGCGCGCAACGGGCCGAGATCCAGCCACAGCACGCTCTCGACGCCGCCTTCGCGCTCCTCTGGGATGTAGCCGGGGCCGCGATCGGTCATCACCGGCACAGCGAACGCGCCATCGTGCGGGCAGGTGTCCGACAGCTCGATCTCGCCGACCAGATCACGGCTGATCGGCCACAGGTCGTGCTGTTCGCGCTGACTGAACCGGAACGGATTGGACAGCGCCAACAAGACCGACTGCAGGTAGAGCTGCTCCACCGAACGACTGCCGCCATCGTGTGGCTCATCGACGCTCTTGGCGGCCATTCCGGTTGCGCGTGCGAAGCGGTAGATCGAATGCAGGCCGAACCACACGCCCGGCAGCGGCATGCGATAGAGGAAATACGACAGCGACAGCAGGCGCACGTGATGCAGGGCAGCGCGCACCAACACCTGGGCGGTGGCGCCACGGCGCAGAAACGACACCGATCCGCTGGGCGCCAACGCCTCATGCAGAGCGGCGCGATAGCCGTTGGCCATCTCGCGATGCAGATTCAGACACGCCTCGGCGGCCTGCGAGGCCTGTGGCGTCAGCGGAAAATTGCTGGTCTGCAGCTGACGATCCAGAAACTGGATGGCCTCAAGCACCACCGGCCGCAGCATGTCGAGGATGGCCGCGCGCAGGCCACCCGACAGACCGCGACGGCGCAGCTGGCCGAACGCATCGGCGAGACGTGCCAGCGTGACTTGGGGATTTGCGCGAGGGAGATCCTCGACCCAGCGGGCGACGGCCTTCGGCTCGATGGGGAAACTGCCGGACGTCGTTCCCGACCGATCAGGCAGTTGCTCGCCGAGCTGCTTGTAAGACTCAGTCATGCGTACGCCATCCTCAACGATATGCTTCGGCGGAGATCAATCTCATCGCCGTGCTTCGAAGCTCGGCGACGAGTCTAACAGCCTGTCGATTTCCGAACGGTCGGGCCACGGATCCGCCGGTGCCTTGCGCTGCTCCGCTGGTCGCCACTCTCCGATCAAACCGGGCCGAGCAGACGACTCGGCCTGCGCCAGGTGCGCTCGCAACACCCGCACGATTGGATCGTGGCCAAGAGTCCACCGCCGTGCGGGCCGGCAGATCCAGATTCCGACCCGCAGGTCGGGTGGATGCAAAGTCGAGGCCGCAGCGCTGTCCAAGCGCGGCGACGGCAGACCGACACTGCGGTCCGGGTTAGGATGCCGCCCCGACCTTCGCGCCTGCTTGGCATAACCCCGGAACTGTCTGGCCTTCGTGAACTCGCCTGCCCTCCAACGTCCGGTACTCAGCCCCAGTAGCCTGAACGCGATGGCGCGCGATCTGCTGGAAGGCGCGTTCCCCTTGGTCTGGGTGGAGGGCGAACTGTCCGGCGTTTCGCGCCCCGCTTCCGGGCACGTGTACTTCACGCTGAAGGACGCGCGCGCCCAGGTCCGCTGCGCCTTGTTCAAGCCCCGCAGTCATCGGCTGGATTTCGTGCCCGGCGACGGTCAGCAGGTGCTGGTGCGCGGACGACTATCTCTGTATGAGCCGCGCGGTGACTACCAACTGATCGCTGAGCATCTTGAGCCCGCCGGCGAAGGCGCCTTGCGCCGAGCCTTCGAGGCCCTGCGGGCGCGTCTGGAAGCCGAAGGCCTGTTCGCCGCCGAGCGCAAGCGTCGGGTTCCGGTGCCACCGCATCGCTTGGCGGTCGTGACCTCACCGACCGGCGCCGCGATCCGCGATGTACTCAGCGTGCTGGCGCGGCGCTTTCCCTTGATCGAGGTCGAGCTGCTGCCGGTCCTGGTGCAGGGCAAAGAGGCCCCGGCGCAGATGATCGACATGCTGCGTCGAGCCGACGCCTGCGGCCGTTACGACGCTCTGCTGCTGACCCGCGGCGGCGGTTCGCTTGAAGACCTGCTCGCGTTCAACGACGAGGCGCTGGCGCGCTGCATCGCCGGGCTTTCGACCCCGGTGGTGTCAGCGGTCGGGCACGAAATCGATTTCAGCATCAGCGACTGGGTCGCCGATCTGCGGGCACCAACGCCCTCGGCCGCCGCCGAGCTGCTGGTGCCGGACAAGCTCGCCCTGCTGCAGCGACTGCGCATGCTTGCGCTTCGCGTCCATCGCAGCCATCAGCAGTTGCAGTCACGGCAGGCTCAACGTCTGGACCAACTGGAACTGCGCCTGCGCGCACAGGCGCCGTCGTTACGCCTGCAACGTGTGCGCGAGCGGATCGAGGCCTTGCGTACGCGGACCGCGCTGTGGCGCAGCCGCCAGAGCCGCCTGCTGGGCGAGCGGCTGAACCAGCTCGAGCGCCGGCTGCAGCTGTCAGCACCGGCGCAGAAGCTGCCGCAGCAGCGGCTGCAGATCGGCCAATTGATCGGCCGTTTGGAGCGCGGCGTGCTGGTCACGCTGCAGCGACGGCGCCAACGCTGCGATGCGCTGGCCCGGACCCTGGCCGCGGTCAGCCCGCTGGCGACGCTCGGCCGCGGCTACGCGATCGTGCTCGACCCGGACAGCGGCAGCGTGGTCCACAGCGTGGCCCAAGTCAGCAGCGGGCAAGCACTGCGCGTGCGCTTGGCCGATGGCGAGATCGGCGTGCGCAGCGAATGAGCACGATGCCGCGGCCCGTGCAGAGGCAAGCCGATGCAGTTGCTTGACGGCGGCGCGGCGGCCGCGCCGGCCACGGCTGAGCACGAGATCAGCGACGAGCAGCTGATGCTGCGATTTGCTGGCGGCGATGCCACCGCCTTCGAAACCCTGTACCGGCGCCACCGCGGCGGCCTGCTGCGGTTTCTGCAGCGCGGCCTCGGCCGCCGTGAGACCGCCGAAGAGTGTTTCCAGGACGTGTGGAGCCGGGTGATCGCGGCACGCGCGCGCTATCGCCCGGAGGCGCGCTTCGCCACCTGGCTGTACCAGATCGCGCACAACCTGCTGATCGACCAGTACCGGCGCCAGCGTCCAGAAATCGCCGTCGATGAACCGGCCGAGGCCGCCGACACCCAGGACAACCCCTTTGGTGCAGATGCTGCGTTGACACCGGAGGAAACCCTGGGCGAGTTCGAACAGGCGCGGCGCCTGCAGCTGGCGCTGGCCGAACTGCCTGACGAGCAGCGCATCGCGCTGCAGCTGCGTCTGGAGCAGGAGCTCTCGCTGGAGGAGATCGGCGCGATCACCGGCGCCGGACGCGAGACTGTCAAGTCCCGGCTGCGCTACGCGCTGGACAAACTCAAGGAACGGTTGCGCCGATGACGCCCCTGCCGCCCCCGAACACAGCGCCACCTGGGCCCTTGGACGCAGAAGAACGCGCCATGGCCGAAGCGCTGCGGCGCCTGCCCGCAGCCGAACCCAGCGCCGAACTCGATGCACGAATCCTGGCGCTGGCGCATGCGGCACTTGCCACGGCTCCGGCCGTCACCCGGCGCAGCCCACGTCCGCGCAGCCGCTGGCTGGCCATGGGTAGCGTTGCCGGAGCGGTGTTGGCGGCCGGTATCGGCTGGCAACTCGCCGAGCATGGCCCGGGTTCGGTCGAACCAGCCCCGGCACCCCGCGAGTCCCAAACGCGGTCGGCAGCCTTGGAAGAATCGATGCAGATTGAGGTGATCCAACGCCCGGCAGCCGCGCCAGCCAGCCCGGAGCCGACCGGCGTCGAGCGCGCCAAGCTCATCGACGCGGAGGCTTCGAGACTCGGACGTGCAGCGGCACCGGCGCGCGCTGACGCGCAGTCGCCCCCCCCGGCGGCGATTGAACCGCAGATGGCGCCCGCTGCAGCAGCCCCGCCTGCCCCATCACCCGCAACGCCGCCGGAGCCCGCACCGCCGCCGGAGCCCGCGCTGGCGGCAGAAGCTCGCGCCGCCCCGCTGGGTGGAGCAGATCAAGCTGAGGCGGGCGCCGCGGCTGACACCCGTCTCGAAGCGATCGAAGTCACCGGCAGCCGCATTCGCGCCGCCGACAACGTCGATGCGCACGGATTCCCACCGCTGCAGCTGGATGCACGCCTGCCGCCCACCGAATGGCTGGAGCGCGTGCGTGCGCGGCGCGCGGCCGGCCAGGCCGAGCAGGCTCGGCGCAGCCTGCAGGAATTCGTGCGCAGCTATCCCTATCTGGTGGTTCCGGCCGACCTGAGGCCGCTGCTCAGCGAGCCGCGGTGAGCATCACCCTGGCCGTTCCGGCGCGCTACGTGCTGGAGGTAAAACGCAGCCGCTTCGTTTGCCAGGCTGCGTCGATCGACAGCGCCGAGGCGGCCCTGCTCCACCTGCAGCAGGTCGCAGACCCGGACGCCACCCACAACTGCTGGGCCTACCGGATCGGCAGCGCCTACCGCTCGTCCGACGACGGCGAGCCGGCGGGTACCGCGGGTCGACCGATCCTCGCAGCAATCGATGGGCAAGGGCTGGATGGCGTCGTCGCGGTGGTGACTCGCTGGTACGGCGGCATCAAGCTCGGCGCCGGTGGCCTGGTTCGCGCCTACGGTGGCTGTGCAGCCGAATGCCTGCGCACTGCGGAGCGCCTCACCGTCGAAGCCACGTATGCGTCCGCCCAAGCCACCTACCGCTTCCCCACTCGCCGTGCTGAGCCTCAGTTGCAGATCGGCGCCCAGCCCTCGATCGGCAGCAAGCTGTCGATGTCGCGGTTGCGCGTGGTCGGCAGTC
>NZ_JBILJQ010000031.1:0-53779 GCF_044377145.1 Aquimonas sp. | reverse complement strand
AAGATGTTTCTGGCGGGCGAACCCGCAACGGCTTTGGCATGGGAGTCTCCGAACAAAGCCGCCCTAGAATGAGAGATAACGTGCTGCGTCACTGTCTCGTGGAGTGTAGGCGCGTAGGGTGGAAACCGGGCTTTGCCCACGACCGACCGTTACGATCTCCGGCTTCACACTGTAGAAGTACTCGCCATGGCCCGCATTGCCTCCGAATCCGACATAGGCGATGGTGAACTGTACTTCGATGGTCTTGGTATTCATGGCAGCGAATCTCCGTTTTGGGTGGGGTGGTAGAACTGAGTGAATCCGGGATGCTGATAGCCGATCTCCTGCAGCCGGTGCAGCGCCGCCGCGGCATTGCGCTGTTCGCCAAGGCGCTGATGCAGGCGCACCCACAAGTCCAGCAGGCTGCGATCACGCGAGCTCGGCGCAGCCTCCGCCAACAGCGCGCGTGCGCGCAGCCAGTCGTCTCGTGCTGCAGCTTGATCTCCCGCAACGTGTCGCACGTCGCCCTGCCAAGTCAGCGCGTAGGCAAGCGCTGCCGAAATCTGCAGGTCATCGCTCCTGTCGGCATGCATCGTTTCCAGTGTGGCCAGCGCAGGAGCCGCCATCTGAAGCGCAGCCGGCATCGCATCCAGCTTCGCAAGCCGTACGTGTACCAGCGCGTCGAGCAGGCTCCACTCCGGCAACGGTCGGTCGAGATGCATCAGCGGCGCCAAAGTGGCCTGCGCGGCTCGCAGTTGATCGCGCGCGCGCTCAGGCTGTCCCGAGAACTTCGCTACCCAGCCGGCTTGAGCCTGCGCATGGCCAAGATCGCGTCGCCACACGCGGTTGTCCGGCCGCTGTGCTGTCAACACCCTGAGCAGATCGACGCTCTCGTCGACATCACGCTCGGCCTGCGCGATGCGACCCTGGTCGAGCGCGAGATGCGAACTGCGCAACAGCGATGTCGCCAGTCGTCGGCGCCAGGCATCCGCGTCCGGGTCGCTGCGCAGCAGCACGCGCAACATACCAATCTGCTGCCGGTAGCCCGCTGCCGCATTCACCATCAGGCCGCGCGCGTCCTGTGTGCTGCTCAACCACGAAAGACTGTCGATCAATTCGAACTGCAGCGAGCGGTCATCCGGACTTCGCTTGAGCAGTTCGCGCTTCAAATTGACCGAGCGGGCGAACAGGGTTGCGGCTTCGTCAAGGCGCTGCTTCTTGTGCGCCAGGGTTCCGAGATTATTGAGCGCATAGGACAGCTCCAGCCGAGCCCGCGGGTCCTCAGGTGACCGTGCGATCAGATCCTCCGCCGCACGCAGATACGCCTCCCAATGCACCTGCGCCTGGTCCAGACGGCGTTCGCGGAAGGCCAAGTATCCGAGCCAGTACGCCGTCGATCCCGACTCGGCGAGCGCGACCAGCGACTGCGGCGCCAGCTGCCGGGCATGCCGGGTCGCCGCATCGGCGCGCGTGAACGCCGCCTCAGCCTCATCGAAACGCCCCTGCCCCAACAGAACTTCACCCACCGTGCGCAGCGCCTGCGCGTGGCTGACCAGCTCGCTCTCCTGCATGTCCGCTTGCGGCAAGCCTTCGAGATACCCCAGCACTGCACCGCCGACGCCATCGAGCAGCTTCAGATTTCCCATGGGCCGCAGGCGATCGGCCAGCTCGCCAAGCATGAAGCTGACCAGATGCTGCGCCTGGTCGCGCCGCAGTTCCGCCCGTCGCTGCGCCTGTTCAGCCTGAAACCCCAGAACGACGGCCACACAGGTGGACAGCACCAGCGCCGCCACGCCCGCCAGCCGCCAGCCTCGACGGCGCTGATGCTGTCGTTCGGAGGCGCGCAAAAACGCCCGATCTTGCGGATCGATCTCTGCCGCCAGTCGACGCACCACCTCCTGCGCTTCTTCCAGCGGACGCCCCGGGTTCAGCAGATGATCGTGCCGATACTGCTCAGCCTGCCAATGCCGGGCGGCCCGCTGCAGGCGGTGACGCGCCTGCAGCAAACCACGGTTTTCCATGATCCATGCCACTGCACGCGGCCACTGCCTGAACAAGGCTTCATGCGCTACACAGAACACGGGCTCGCCGTCGCGAAGCTCGGCGACGAACAGGCGCACCTGGACAAAGGCCTCGACCAGTTGACGAGCTTCGGCAGATCCGAGTGCAGACAGCAGCGCCGGACGCGCGGTGATCGTGTCGCTGTCGGCCTGGACAACAACCAAGGCCGCGAACACACGCTCCAGCTCCGCGGCGGCAGCCCGCGGCAGGCCGGCAAAAGCCTGCTCGGCGCGATGCGCCAACGCACCTTCCAGCCCACCAAAGTCGCGGTAGCTGCGAAAGCTCAGCTGGCCTTCGGCGCTGCGCCCTTCGTACAGCATGTGCAACGTGTGCTGCAGCAGAGGCAAAGCATCAGGCTGCCGCGCCGCCGCATCCCGCAGCACGTCGTCCAGACGGACCGCCTGGATCGCGTCTTCTTCGAAATGCAGCCCTGCGAGAGCCGCGGGCGAGCGGATGATCTGGCCGATCTCACCGGCGAGAGGGGGCAGCAAGTCGATGTGGCCCGCATTCGACTTGAGTTCGGCGATGCACGGGATCGCCTCGATGAGGCGAGGGAAAAAATCGCTGCGTGTTATCGCCACTACCGCAACGCGGGCCAGACCGCACAGTTGGGTCAGCGCGGCCGCAAAGTCGCTCCGATCGTCTGCAGTCATCGCCGGGACCGCGACGACGGCCTCTGCGTGATCAACCACCAGCAAGAGGACAGGCTGGCAATTGGGATCAAGGCTGCGGTCGAGCCGTCGCAACAACGCATCTTCCAGTCGAAGGCGCAGCGATTCAGAGCCGCATCGCAGCTGCTGCATCAGAGTCGGAACCTCGGGGGGCAGAAAGACCGAACGCCCATCGATCGACCACTGGCACAACGATTCTGCCAATCGAAGCAACAAGTCGCTGCCACGGCAGAGGCCAAGATCGAAGCGTGCGTTGGCGATGGCCTCCAAGCCCTGGAAGCCACCGCTCCGGGTCAGCAAGGGCAGCACGCTCGCGCATACCAGGGATGTCTTGCCACAACCGCTGGCGCCGGAGACGAGCACGAACCGTTGTTGTGCTTCGATCTGACTGCGCAAAGCGATCATCAGGTCAGCGGTCGCTCGACTGCGGCCATAGAAGACGGCTGCGTGATCACTGTCGAACGCGCGCAGGCCGACATAGGGTGAGGCGCCGTCCCAATGGCCGCGCTTCACCGGAGCCGGGCGGTATCCGTCAGGGAAAACCACACTCGCGATCAGGCGGTAGCCGCGCTTGCGGATGGTTTCAATGAAGCGCGGCTCGCGGCGGTCATCGCCCAGGCGGCGGCGCAACTGCGCCATCGTCTTGTGCACCGGGTTGTCGCCGTAGAACGTTCCATGCCAGACCTCGATCAGGAGTTGCTCGGCGCTCAGTACCTCACCTGCGCGCTCGCACAGCGCCACCAGCAGTTCCATCATTCGCGGTTCAAGCGCGATCTCGTCACCCGCCCGAACCAAGCGCAGCCGCTGCGGCTCGACACGCAGCTCACCAAGGCGAAACTGGGCGACACAGGCCAGGGCGCTGACTCGATCGCTGCGAATGCTCATGCGGGAGGGGGTCTGGGTCGCTGCCTGCGAAGAACACGGTCGCTGAAAGGTCACCGCCCAGCTTAGGTGCCCGGTGCTAAGCTCGATACCTGTCGGATTCGCCAGCTTTTCAAGCGCGCGATTCCATGATTTCGACGGCGCCAACGCCCGTCAATGCGCAGGGCGCGCGGAGCTCACAGGCCACGTGCAGGCCAGAGGTACGGGTTTCGCCAACAGGCAGAATTGTCGCCTGCAGTCACTCCTCGCGGTCGCGCCCGCCCGGGCCGAACGCTAGCAGCCTGTCGGGCTTTGGGCGTCGAGGCGAGAATCCGACTGCGCGAGGACAGTTTTTCGACGATTCGCAGGCGCCAGTGGGCTCTCTTGATCAAGAATCGGCGGATAGTGGACCGCGCAGGCGGATTTGCAGCCCGGCCAACCAGAGTCCGACAGGCTGCTAGCGCCACACCGCTGATCCTCACCCGGCATGCTTCGGAAGCGCAGCCAGACTCACGTCACCTGCGCACGCGTCCCCAGCACGAACTCCGCCAGCGCCAGGTCGGCCGGCGTGGTGATCTTGAGGTTGTCGTCGGCGCCTTCGACCAGCATCGGCTGTGCGCCGCTGCGCTCCATCGCCATGGCCTCGTCGGTGACCGCGATGCCCGCCGCGATCGCGGCATCGAGCGCCGCTACCAGCGCCTCGGCGGGGAACAGTTGCGGAGTGAGTGCGCGCCAAAGACCGGCGCGGGCTTCGGTGGCGAGCGCGCGCTGCTGGTCGGCCGGGCGTGATGGATCGACGCGCTTCAGGGTGTCGCGCACCGGTGCCGCCAGCAGACCGCCCTCGCCCGCCTGCAGGCAACGTTCGATGAGACCATCGAGGTCACTGGCGCGCAAGCACGGCCGCGCGGCATCGTGTACCAGCGCCCAATGCGGGCCCGTACCCATGAGCAGCTGCAGGTGCCGCAGTGCCGCCCGCACGCTGTCGGCGCGGTCGCTGCCGCCGACGCAGCGCAGCACCGGCTTGTTCAACAGGGTTTCAAAACCGGGCCACAGCTGATCGTCGGGCGCGAGTGCGACGACGGCGCCCACCACCCGCGGGTGCTGCAGCAAGGCGCGCAGGCTGTGCTCCAGCACGGTTTGCCCGGCGATCTGCAGGTATTGCTTGGGGATCGCAGCGCCCATGCGCTGGCCGCTGCCGGCCGCCGGCACAATGGCCCAGATCGGTGCCTGCCGAAGCGGGTGGCCTGACGCGTTCACTGCTGCGGCTCAGCCTCGACTGCAGGGGCCGGCTCCGGCACCTGATCGCCGTCGACCACGCGGTAGAACTCCTCGCCCGGGCGGATCATGCCGAGTTCGGCGCGGGCGCGTTCCTCGACTGCCGACTCGCCTTCCTTCAGATCGGCGACTTCGGCCTCCAGCGCCTGATTGCGCGCCGCCAGCTGGCGGTTCTCGCTGCGCTGGCGTTTGACCGATTCTTCCAGCGTCGCGACCTGCGCGCGTCCGCCCTCACCGGTCCACAGCTGCACCTGCAGGTAAACCAGCAGGGCGAGCAGGACGAGGGTAAGGAGTCGGAACACGGCAGCCCGCGGGGGCGGAATCCAGAATCAGCGGAACGACTTGAGCTGCGGGAAGGCCGCGCGGCCGGCGTAGCGCGCCGCCGAGCCGAGCGCCTCTTCGATGCGCAGAAGCTGGTTGTACTTGGCCACGCGGTCGCTGCGGCACAGCGAGCCGGTCTTAATCTGGGTCGATGCAGCCGCCACCGCGATATCGGCGATGGTGGTGTCTTCGGTTTCGCCGGAGCGATGCGACACCACCGAGGCATAGCCGGCCGCTTCGGCCATGGCGATCGCTTCCAGGGTTTCGGTCAGCGTGCCGATCTGGTTGACCTTGATCAGGATGGCGTTGCCGATCTGCTTGGCGATGCCCTCGCGGAAGATCTTCGGATTGGTGACGAACAGGTCATCGCCGACCAGCTGCACGCGATCGCGCAGGCGCGCGCTGTGGATCGCCCAGCCGTCCCAGTCGTTCTCGGCCATACCGTCTTCGATGGTGATGATCGGGTACTGTTCGCACCAGCCGGCCAGGAAATCGGTGAACTGCTCCGACGACAGGCGCTGGCCTTCGCCCACCAGCTGGTACTTGCCGTTCTCGTAGAACTCCGAAGCCGCGCAGTCAAGGCCGAGGTAGATGTCCTCACCGGCGCGATAGCCCGATTTGCCGACCGCCTCCAGAATGACTTCGATGGCTTCTTCGTTCGAGCGCAGGTCCGGCGCGAAGCCGCCCTCGTCGCCGACTGCCGTAGACAGGCCACGCCCCTTCAGCACCGACTTCAGCGCGTGAAAAATCTCGGTGCCGGCGCGCAGCGCTTCAGCAAAGCTCGGCAGGCCGACCGGCAGCACCATGAACTCCTGGATGTCGACATTGTTGTCGGCATGCGCACCGCCGTTGATGATGTTCATCATCGGAACGGGCAGCTGGGCCTGACGAGCGCCCAGCAGGTGCTGCCACAGCGGCAGACCCTTGGCCGCCGCCTGCGCATGCGCATTGGCCAGCGACACACCCAACAGCGCATTCGCGCCGAGATGGCTCTTGGTGTCGGTGCCGTCCAGCTCGATCATGCGCTGGTCGAGCCCAGCCTGATCCGCACCGTCAAAACCGCGCAATGCATCGGCAATCGCCCCGCGCACATTGCCGACCGCTCGGGTCACGCCCTTGCCGAGGTAGCGTGTGCGGTCGCCATCGCGCAGCTCCACGGCTTCGCGCGTGCCGGTCGATGCGCCCGAGGGCACCGCGGCGCGGCCCATATGGCCGGACTCCAGGGTGACCTCGGCCTCCAGGGTCGGATTGCCGCGGGAGTCGAGGATTTCGCGGGCGTGGATGCTGCGGATCGTGCTCATGGGGTTTCCGTCAAGTCAGAACGTGGGAAGTCGATAGTCCACCGGGCGCGTCTGCGGCGCTCAGCTCATCTCGATGAAAGGGCGTTTTTTCACAGCGCGGTCGATCTCGACCAGGCTTTCCAGCAGCTCGGCCATGCGGTGCAGCGGCCAGGCATTGGGGCCATCCGACAGCGCCTTGTCCGGGTCGGGGTGGGTTTCGGCGAACAGGCCGGCGATACCGACCGCGACAGCCGCGCGCGACAATACCGGCACGAATTCGCGCTGGCCGCCGCTTTTGCCGCCGGCACCGCCAGGCAGCTGCACCGAATGAGTGGCGTCGAACACCACCGGGCAGCCGGTATCGCGCATCACGCTCAAACTGCGCATGTCGCTGACGAGGTTGTTGTAGCCGAAGCTCACACCACGCTCGCAGGCCATGATCTGGGTGTTGCCGGTGGCCAGCGCCTTGTCGGTGACGTGCTTCATTTCCCAGGGCGACAGGAACTGGCCCTTCTTGATGTTCACCGGTTTGCCGGCACGGGCGACCTTCTGGATGAAGTCGGTCTGCCGGCACAGGAAGGCCGGCGTCTGCAGTACATCGACGACGGAAGCGACCTCATCCATCGGCGTGTATTCGTGCACGTCGGTCAGCACCGACACGCCGAGCTGGCGACGCACTTCGGCCAGCACCTTCAGGCCCTCTTCCATGCCCGGGCCACGGAAACTCGTCGCCGAGGTGCGGTTGGCCTTGTCGAAGCTCGACTTGAAGATGAAAGGCACGCCCAGCTTGGAGGTGATCTCCTTGAGCTTGCCAGCGGTGTCGATCTGCAGCTGCAGGGACTCGATCACGCAGGGCCCGGCGATCAGGAACAGCGGCTGGTCCAGGCCGACTTCAAAGCCACACAGGTTCATGCGTCTGCCTTGGCCGCGTGTGCGGCTTTGTGGTCGCGCGCGGCGCGCACGAAACCGATGAACAGCGGGTGCCCGTCGCGGGGCGTGGAGGTGAACTCCGGGTGGAACTGGCAGGCCAGGAACCACGGATGGCCCGGCAACTCGATGATCTCGACCAGCAGGTCGTCCATCGATTTGCCGGCGATGATCAGGCCGGCATCTTCCAGCTGGGTGCGGTAGTAGTTGTTGAACTCGTAGCGGTGACGATGGCGCTCGCCGATCACGTCCTTGCCGTACAGCTCGCGCGCACGCGTGTTCGGCTTCAGGCGACACTCCTGCAGACCGAGGCGCATGGTGCCGCCGAGGTCCGAGGCCTCGGTGCGACGCTCCACCTCACCGGTGGAGGTGCGCCACTCGGTGATCAGGCCGATCACCGGATGCGGCCCGCTGCGGTCGTTCTCGGTGGTGTTGGCGCCGGTCAGGCCGACCACGTTGCGGGCGAAATCCACTACCGCCGCCTGCATGCCGTAGCAGATACCGAAGTACGGAATGCCCTGCTCGCGCGCATGCTGCACCGTGCGCACCTTGCCCTCGAAACCGCGATCACCGAAGCCGCCCGGCACCAGGATCGCGTCGACGCCATCAAGTGCGGACACGCCCTGCGACTCGACCTCTTCAGACTCGATCCACTTCAGGCGCACGCGGGTGCGCTGGCGCAGGCCGCCGTGCTTCAGCGCCTCGGCCACCGATTTGTAGGCGTCCTGGTGGTCAACGTACTTGCCGACCACGCCGATGGTGACTTCGTCGACCGGGTGGTCGACCGCGTCGATCACTTCCATCCAGTCGGACAGGTCCGCCTCGCGCGGCGCCTGCAGATGCAGCTGGCGCACCGCAAGTTCATCAAGCTTTTGTGCATGCAGCCAGGGCACGATGCTGAAGATGTTGGCGACATCGACCACCGAGATCACCGCGCGCTCGGGCACATTGGTGAACAGCGCGATCTTGCGGCGCTCGCCTTCCGGCAACGGCTGCTCGCTTCGACACAGCAGCACATCGGGCTGGATACCGATCGAGCGCAACTCCTTCACCGAGTGCTGGGTGGGCTTGGTCTTCAGCTCGCCGGCTGCCGCGATGTAGGGCACCAGGGTCAGGTGCATGAACAGCGCACCCTCGGGCCCGCGCTCGCTGCGGATCTGGCGGATCGCTTCCAGGAACGGCAGCGATTCGATATCGCCCACGGTGCCGCCGATCTCGACCAGGCCGACATCGAAGCCATCGGTGGCTGCATCGATACAGCGCTTGATCTCGTCGGTGATGTGCGGGATCACCTGCACCGTGGCGCCGAGGTAATCGCCGCGGCGCTCCTTGCGGATCACGTTCTCGTAGATGCGGCCGGTGGTGACGCTGTTCAGCCGGCCCAGGCGCGTGCGCACGAAGCGCTCGTAGTGGCCCAGGTCGAGGTCGGTTTCGGCGCCGTCGTCGGTGACATACACCTCACCGTGCTGGAACGGGCTCATGGTGCCGGGGTCAACGTTGATGTAGGGGTCGAGCTTCATCAGCGTGACCTTCAGGCCGCGCGATTCGAGGATGGCCGCAAGCGCAGCCGACGCGATGCCCTTGCCAAGCGAAGAGACCACGCCACCGGTGACAAAAATCAGGGGAGTCATGTGTAGACACGCAGCGGGAAAACGCGATTCTACAGGCGCAAACGGCGAACCGCTGCCTTGGCGGCATTTGCGCACCCGCGTCGGCATTGGTGGACGCTTTCAGGCGGCAGGCAAGTCCGACCGGCTGCCGGGTGTGAAGCGGACCACAGGTCCGGCCATAGGGCTTGGAATGAGCCTCGTGCTCAAGCCTCCGCACTCGTCAGGCGCTGCGGCACTGTGCGCGAGGCCATCGACGCGCGAGCTTCGCAGCGCTGCGCCTGCGGCCCGCAAGGGCGGCCGGAGAACCGTCGGCCATGTGGATGCGCCGTCGACGGGCAAAAAAATCCCGCGCGGGTTGCCCGGCGCGGGACTGGTCTGACACTGGAGCGGGAAACGAGACTCGAACTCGCGACCCCGACCTTGGCAAGGTCGTGCTCTACCAACTGAGCTATTCCCGCATTTGAAAGTCCATCCCGAAGGATGGAGGCCTGGGTCGGAATCGAACCGGCGTACACGGCTTTGCAGGCCGCTGCATGACCACTCTGCCACCAGGCCGTGGGGGCGAATCCTAACACCTCGGCTGGGCCCGAACCGCAGCACCAGAAACGTGGCTTCCTCAAAAAACGAAGCCCCGAAAGACCGAAGTCGCAACGGGGCTTCAAGAACCTGGAGCGGGAAACGAGACTCGAACTCGCGACCCCGACCTTGGCAAGGTCGTGCTCTACCAACTGAGCTATTCCCGCACTGGAGCCCGCCATTTTAGGGATTCAGACGCGAGTGTCAACCCTCGTCGCCGCCCTTTTTCACCGTTTTGCCGTCGCCGCGCATCGCCGGCCAGGCGGCCGAGAGGTATTGGATGCCCGACCACAGGGTCAACACCGCCGCCAGCGCCAGCAAGACCTCGCCAATTCGGAAGATCGGCAGGCCGAACAGGTCGGCCCGATACAGCAGCATCACCAGCGCCACCATCTGCACGATGGTCTTGATCTTGCCGATCACGGCGACGCGCACAGTGGCGCGCTGGCCGATTTCGGCCATCCATTCGCGCAACGCGGAGATGGTGATCTCACGGCCGATGATGACCGCGGCAATCAGGGCCATGAACAGCGTCGGGTGTGCCTGCACGATCACGATCAGGGCCACCGCCACCGCGAGTTTGTCGGCCACCGGATCCAGAAACGCGCCGAACGCCGAGTGCAGGCCGTAGCGACGCGCGATGTAGCCGTCGGCCCAGTCGGTGATCGCGCCGATCGCAAAAATCGCCGCAGCGGCGAAGTTGGTCCAGCCGTAGGGCAGGTAGAACACCAGTACCAGCACCGGTATCAGAGCGATCCGGAACAGGGTCAGGATGTTCGGCAGGTTCAGGGGCACGCGGGTTTCCGGGGAGTCGACGGGCTCAGCGCCCGGCCCGGGCGGGCCGTCAGCGTGGCGCTACATTCTGCCCGCTCAACCGCGGGAAGTGTCGAAAACCCGGCCGCGGGGGGCAGCATCACTCTGTCGTCACATCGCTCGCCGCGGGCTCCAGGCCGTGCAGCGCGGCATAGATGCGCTGGGCCAAAGCATCGTTGATGCCTTCAACGCGGGCGATGTCTTCGCTGGAAGCGCGCTTCAGACCGCTCAAGCCGCCGAAGTGTCGGAGCAGGGCGGCTCGGCGCTTCGCGCCAATGCCGTCGATGTCTTCCAACCGGCTGCGATCACGCGCCTTGGCGCGGCGGCCGCGATGACCGGTGATCGCAAAGCGGTGTGCTTCATCGCGCACCTGCTGGATCAACTGCAGGCCCGGCGAATCGGCGCCAGGGCGCAGGCTGCGCCCATCCGGGAAGATCAGAGCCTCATGCCCCGCGCGACGCTCTTCGCCCTTGGCGACACCGATCACCGCCAAGCCCTGCACATCTAGCTCCGCCAGCACCGCGAGTGCCTGATCGAGCTGGCCACGGCCGCCGTCAATCAGCAGCAGATCCGGCAACACACCCTCCTCCACTGCGCGCTTGAAGCGTCGGCTCAGCGCCTGATGCATTGCCGCGTAGTCGTCGCCGGGGGTGATGTCGTTGATGTTGAAGCGCCGGTACTGGCTGCGAACCGGGCCATCGGCATCGAACACCACGCAGGATGCGACCGTGGCCTCGCCCTGGGTGTGGCTGATGTCGAAGCACTCGATGCGCTGCGGCGGCTCCGGCAAGTCGAGCAGCGCTTGCAGCGCATCGAGGCGGGCACGCTGGCTGGCTGCGCTGGCGATCTCGCTCTTCAGCGCCAGCTCGGCGTTCTGTCGCGCCAGCTGCAGCAGCCGGGCGCGATCCGTCCGCACCTGCAGTTTCAACTCGACCTTGCGACCGGCCTGTTCACTCAGGACCGTCTCGATCAAGGTCTGGTCGGGCACCGCATGGCTGAGCACGATTTCCTTGGGCGGCGCCTGGTCTAGGTAGTACTGGGTCAGGAACGCCCCAAGCACCTCGGCCGCATCGTCAGCGCCGTTCAACTTCGGGAAGAAGCTGCGGCTGCCGAGATTGCGTCCATCGCGAAAGCTGAGCAGCAGCACGCAGGCGCGACCGCCGTCGACCACACAGGCCAGCACATCAAGCTCGGCGTGCTCACCATCGACCACCTGCCGCGATTGCACTTTGCGGACGGCCGCAACCATGTCGCGCAAGCGCGCAGCCTGCTCGAACTCCAGTGCGATCGCGGCACGATCCATTTCGGACATCAGCTCGCTGACCAGATCCTCGCTGCGCCCGTCCAACAGCAGGGCCGCGCGACGCACTGACAGCGCATAGTCATCGGCATCGATCATGCCAACACAGGGACCGCTGCAGCGTTTGATCTGGTACTGCAGGCAGGGACGCGTGCGGTTCTTGAACACGCTGTCCTCGCAGCTGCGCAGCCCGAACAGCCGATGGATCAGGCTCAAGGTATCGCGCACCGCCGACACGCCCGGATACGGCCCGAAGTAGCGCCCCGGCTGGCTGCGCGGGCCCCGGTGAAAGCGGATCCGCGGCGATTCATCCGCAGTGGTCAGATGGATGTAGGGATAGCTTTTATCGTCACGCAGCAGAATGTTGTAGCGCGGCTTGAGTGACTTGATCAGCTGGTTTTCCAGCAGCAGCGCCTCACCCTCGCTGCGGGTGACGGTGATCTCGATCCGTGCGATCTGCGCAATCATCACACGCAGCCTCGGCTCGCGCGGGCTGCGGGTGAAATAGCTGGCAACGCGCTTGCGCAGGCTGCTGGCCTTGCCCACGTACAGCACGCCGCCGTCGGCCGCGAGCATGCGGTAGACGCCAGGCGCCAGGGTCAACCGACCGGCAAACTCCTTGCCGTCGAAGCCCGCTGCAGCGGGGTCGCTCATTCGCCGATAGCGAGCCGCCGCGGCAGCTGGCTGTCGAAGTCGACACGCAGGACTTCATGCGCATCGGTGTTGGCGACGAACAGACTGCTGCGGTTCACCGCGAGGGCGGCCGGCTGATGCAGGCGGTAGCCGAGGTTGAGTGTTTTCAGCTCGCGACCGATCGGGTTCAACAGCCGCAGGGTCGAGTTGTAGGTATCGGCGATCCACAGCTGCGGAGCGCGCGGATCCAGCGCCAGCGCCAGCGGCAGCTGCAGCCGCGCCTGCGCAAGCGGCCCATCGACATTGCCGAACTCGTACAAGCCTGAGCCCATCAGGGTCTGCACCTTGCCGGTCGCCAGCTGGATCCCCCGAACGGCCGAGGAGCCCGAGTCAGCGACGAACAGCGTCTGCTGGGCCAGCGCCAGGCCGGCCGGTTGAGCGAAATGACAGTTCAAGGCCTCACCGTCCGACAGCCCCAAGGTGCCTGAGCCGACCAGCGGCGCCAGGCTGCGGCGGCCGAGATCGTACTCCCAGATCTGGTTCCAGCCCGCCATCGAGATGTAGAGCTTGTCGAACGCGGTGGCGACCGACCACGGCGCATTCAGCGCAGCCTGACTGGCATCAGCCGGCGAACCGTCCGGCCGCAGACCGGCCTTGCCGGTGCCACACAGGGTGTCGACATCGCCATCGAGCAGGCTGATCCGGCGCAGCGCATGGTTACCGGTATCCGCGACATAGAGCGCATCCTTCCACAGCGCAAGACCACGTGGCGCCAGAAAGCTGGCCTCGGCGCTGCCGCCATCGATGAAGCCGCTGCTGCCGGAGCCGAACTGGCGCAGGATGCGGCCGTCCAAGGTGCATTCCAGAATTCGATTGTGGCCGGTGTCGGCCACGTACAGATGACGCTCGCTGGCTGCGAGCCCGCTGGGAAACGCCAGCGGCATGCGCGGCTCGGGCCGCGTCACTGAAGCGGCCGACTCATACACGCGACTGTCGGTCTCGCCGGCCTGCTGCAAAACTCGGTCGATCAGCGGCTCCAAACGCTCGCGCAGCGGCTCACCCGCGAGGCTGTCGACGATGCGCCCGTCGGTGCTGATCAGCACCGCGCTCGGCCAGGCGCTGATGCCGTAATGTTGCCAGCAGATGAAATCCGGATCGTGGAGCACCGGGAATCGCACGAACAGCCGATTCAGGGCTTTCAGCACAAGCTTGGTGTCGCGCTCGGCATCGAACTTCGGGCAGTGCACGCCGAGCACCGTCAGGCCGTCGGAAAAGCGGTTCTGCAGCAGGCGCATATCCTCAAGCGCGTTCTGGCAGTAGGCCGACCCGACGTTGAAGAAGTACAGCAGCACCGCACGGCCGGACATCTCAGCCAGGCGCTGTGGCGGCGAGTTGACCCATTCGAGACTGCTATGAAACTCGGGTGCGCGGGCGCCGGGGGGCATGGGCGGGATCTCGTGCAAAGGACGACCCTATGGACGCAGGATCAATCCATCAAAGGGGAAGGCGACTACCACGGAGCGTCGAGTCCGTCACGCACCTCCAAGCGCCTCCATTCTGCCACGCCCAGCAGACGGGCCGTGACCGCTCGGCAGGCGCCATCCAGCAGCCGATGCAACGATTCGAAATCCTCGATCTGCCCGTAGTAGGGATCCGGCACTTCTGCCCCAGAGCCCTGCTCCGCCCAATCCAGCAGCAGGGCAAGCTCGGCGCGCGCCGAGGCCGGGCGTATCCGCTGCAGGTCGCGCAGGTTCTGCTGATCGGCGGCGAGGATCAGATCGAAGCGTTCGAAGTCGCGCGGGCTCACCTGGCGTGCGCGCAATCCGTCGATCGGCGTGCCCTGCCCGCGCGCAACCACGCAGGCGCGCGGGTCCGGCGATGCGCCGATGTGGTAACCGGCGGTGCCGGCGGAATCGATTTGCAGCGCCAGCCCAGCCTGCTCGGCCCGAACCCGCAGGATGCCCTCGGCCATCGGCGATCTGCAGATGTTGCCGAGGCAAACCAGCAGCACGCTGCGGATGTCGCTGCGCGGCGCACTCATGACCGCAGCGCCGCCAGCGCGGCGGCGACGCGCTCCACGTCTTCCGGCGTATCGACGCCGGCCGGGAAAGGCAGCGGATAAACGTCTACAGCGATCCGCCAGCCCGCCTCCAGCACGCGCAGCTGCTCCAAGCATTCGATCTGCTCCAGACGCCCGGCCGGCAGCGCGGCAAAACGCTGCAGGTCGCCGGCACGGTAGGCATACAGGCCGATATGCCGCAGCCAGTGCGGGCCAGGCAGATTCAGGCGATCCGTGGCGAACGCGTCGCGCGCCCAAGGCACGGGTGCCCGGCTGAAGTAGAGCGCATCGCCGTTCGCGGCGCGGACAACCTTGACGCAGTTCGGATTGAACAGTTCATCGCTGTGCTCGATCCGCTGCGCCAGCGTCGCAAGCCGCGCACCACTGTCGGCCAACAGCCGCGCGACTGCGGCGATCGCGCTCGGCGGCGCCAACGGTTCGTCGCCCTGCAGGTTGACCACGATGCGCTGATCGCCCCAGCCCAACTGACGCGCGCAGTCGGCGAGACGGTCGGTGCCCGACGCCAGGTCCGGTGCGGTCATGCAGACCCGCACGCCCAGCGGCAGCAGCACATCGGCGATCCGTTGATCGTCGGTGGCGACCACCACCGCGGCGGCTCCCGCCTCGCGCGCGCGGCGGACGACATGGACGATCATCGGTTCGCCGGCCAGCAGCTGCAGCGGTTTCGCCGGCAGCCGGGTCGACGCATAGCGCGCCGGAATGGCGACGATGAACTCGGGCGTTGCGGAGTCAGCGGTCATCGGATGTCCGTCTTGAAAGGGCGAGTCGAAGCCGCTGGTCAATTTCATCGAACAGCGCATCGGGCAGCTCAGCATCGACCCGCAGTGCGTACCAGTCGGTGCCGGCGAACTGCCGACACTTGACCGCATCCTTCTCGGTCATCAGCACCGGCAGGGCCTCGCTGAACTCGAAGTCGGCGGGTTCGAATGCATGGTGATCGGGAAACGGATGTTCCACTGGCGTCAGGCCCGAAGCCCGCAGGCTGGCGAAGAAGCGCGCCGGGTCACCGATACCGGCGACCGCATGCACGCGCGCGGCAGCCAGCTCGCTCAGCTCAACGCGAGCATCATCATGCAGGCGGCGCAAACCGTTCGGGCGCAGATGCATCTGAACTTCCTCGGGCAGCGCCTCGCCACCGTTGACGACCACCAAGTCGCAGTGCGCAGCGCGCGAGGCCGGCTCACGCAGCGGGCCGGCCGGCAGCAGTGCGCCGTTGCCAAAGCGGCGACGGCCATCGATCACGAGAATCTCGACATCGCGCTGCAAGGCCAGGTGCTGCAGGCCGTCATCGGCGATCAGCACATCGACATCGGCGCAGTCTTCCAGCAGGCGCGCCGCATCCGCACGTCGGCGACCGATCGCCACCTCGGCACCGCTGCGTTGGCGAATCAGGCTGGGCTCGTCGCCATGCACTGTCGGGTTTGGCGTCGCAGGCAGGCGCATCGGCGCGCGCGCGCTGCCACCATGCCCACGCGAGATCACCCCCGGTCGCCAACCGCGCGCGCGCAGCGCATCGATCAGAGCCAGCACCAGCGGCGTCTTGCCGGCACCGCCGACGTTGAGATTCCCGACCACCAGCACCGGCAGGGTCGAGCGATAGCTGCGAAACACACCGCTTGCGTACAGCGTGCGTCGCAGCCCGATCAATCCACGGTAGAGCCAGGCCAGCGGCAGCAAGGGCCGGATCACGCGCGGCGAATACCAGCGCCACAGCAGCCAGGCTTCCAGGCGCGCCTGCAGGCTCATCCGACCGTCGTGGGCTCTGTCACATCGGCATCGTCGCGAAACTGCAGCCGATGCAGCGAGGCATACACGCCACCCTCCGCCAGCAGTTGGGCGTGGGCACCGACTTCAATCACCCGCCCGCCGTCGAGTACCACGATCTGGTCCGCATGCTCAACCGTGGACAGCCGGTGCGCGATCACCAGGGTGGTGCGGTCACGCATCAGCCGGCTCAGCGCATCCTGGATCAGCCGCTCGCTCTCACTGTCGAGCGCGCTTGTGGCCTCGTCGAGGATCAGGATCGGAGCGTTCTTCAGCAGTGCGCGTGCAATCGCGATGCGCTGGCGCTGACCGCCCGACAGCAGCGCCCCGCCCTCGCCCACCGGGCTGTCCAGCCCCTGCGGAAGCTTGCGGATGAACTCCATCGCATTGGCCGCTTCGGCGGCCGCTTCGATCTCGGCGCGCGTGCTGCCACGCAGGGCGCCGAATGCGATGTTGTCGGCGATGCTGCCGGCGAACAGCACCACCCGCTGGCTGACCAGGGCGATCTGGGCGCGCAGATCCGCCAACCGATAGTCCGACAGCGGGTGACCGTCCAACAGCACAGCCCCGCCGCTGGGCTCGTAGAAGCGCGGCAGCAGGCTGACCAGACTGGACTTGCCGCTGCCGGAACGGCCCACCAGTGCGGTGACGGTGCCGGGCGTGCAGCGAAGGCTGACGCGGTCCAAGGCGGGCGCAGCGGCGCCTGAGTAGTCGAGACGCACGCTGTCGAAATGGACCTCGCCGCGTGCACGCTCAACCCGACGCGTGCCGCTGTCCTGCTCAGCCGCGGTATCGAGCACGGCAAACAAGTCGTCTGCGGCAGCAATTCCCCGCTGCAGGATCGACTGCACCGAAGTCAGCCGCTTCAGCGAAGGCAGCATCACCATCATCGCGGTGATCAGGGCCATGAAGCTGCCGGGGTCCATGGTGTCCAGCAGATCGGGGCGGGTCGCGCGCCAGACGATGGCCGCCAACACGATGGCGGCGATCAGCTGGATCGTGGAAGTGCTGAGCGCGTTGGTCGCAGCCACCTTGAGGTTCAATCGAAAGTTGCGCTGTACTACTTCACTGAAGCGCTGCGCCTCGATGACTTGGCCACCGTAAATGCGCACCTCCCTGTGGCCATCCACCGCCTCTTCAACGCGGCCAGTGACTTCACCGATGGCGCCCTGAATCTGTCGATTGATACGGCGGAAACGTCTGCCAACGAACTGCCAAACCACCCCGGCCAAGGGCACCATCACGAACAGATACAGGGTGAGGCTGGCGCTCTTGGAGACCATGACGCCAACCATGGCAATGACCAGCAAAGCGTCCAGCAGCAGCACCTTCAGCGCCTCGGCAACGGCATGGGCCATTTGCTCGGCGCTGTAGATCACACGTGCAATGATCTGACCCGAGGGTTCACGGTCGAACCAGCTTGCCGGCAATCGCTGGTAGTGCTCGAACACGGCAACGCGCAAGTCGCGCACCACTGCACGCCCAACCCGCGCCATGCCGTAGTCGGTCGCGTAGGTGCCGATCCCGCGAACGACAAAAATTCCGACCAGAACCGCAGGCAGCCATTGGATCGCCCAAGGCTCACGGGCGACGAATAGATCGTTGAGCATCGGCTCGATCAGGTTCACGAACGCTGCAGAGGACCCCGCATCGAGCGCGATTCCAAACAACGCGAGCAGGCCAAACCCCCAGTACACGCGTGCATAGCCGAGCAGTCGACGGTAGGCACGCGCGGCCGAGGGCGTTGCCGCCGCTTCGGCGGGGTCAACACTCATCCGCCATCACCGCTGGCCGCATCGTCGGGCGCCTCTGGCAAGGTCGCGATCGAAAGCCGCGTAAATCCGACCGCCCCCAGCGCATCCATCGCGGTCACCACCGCCTGATGCGGCGTGCGCGCGTCGGCGCGCAGGATCACGCTGCGTTCGCGGTCGTCGCCAGCGATCTGCTGCAGGGCCTCGCGCAGGGCCGCGCCGTCTCGACGCAGCACTTCATTGCCAGCGATGAAGTAGCGGCCTTCGGCGTCGATCTGCAGCTGCAGGGGCTCGCCGACGGGCAAGGACTCCGACGGCGCCGCTTTCGGCAACTGGATGTTCAGCGCCGAACGATCGTCAAACGTGGTGGTGACCACGAAGAAGATGATCAGACAGAACACTACGTCGATCAGCGAAGTCAGGTTGAGCTCGGGCTCTTCGACCGGGCGACGGCTGCCCAGATTCATCCGGCGACTCCCGGCGCTGCCGCGGCCGGTCGCCGCGGTCGCGGCGTCGGGCTGACGCTGCCGGGCTGCGGCACGGACTCCAGGGTGTCCAGCAGCGCGATCACCTGCTGCTCCATCTCGACGATGTACTCGCCGATTCGGCCACGGAAGTAGCGATAGAACATCAGCGCCGGAATCGCCACGCACAGGCCAGCGGCGGTTGAAATCAGCGCCTCGCCGATGCCGCCCGCCAACAGGCTGGCATCGCCGACACCGTGGGTGAGAATGCCGAGGAACATGCGGATCATTCCGAACACAGTGCCGAGCAACCCGAGCAGGGGCGTGATGCCGGCGATCGTGCCGAGCGTATTGAGGAAGCGCTCCATCCGATGAAGCTGATGGCGGCCGGTGTCCTCGACGCGCTCCTTGATCTGCTCGCGGGGGCGATGCCGGACTTCCAGTGCCGCCGCCAGAATCGCGCCCAGCGGCGAATTGCCACGCAGGGTTTCAATGTGTTTGGGATCCAACCGGCCGCTCGCCGCCCACTGGCGAACCTCATCGCCCAGATCCAGCGGCAGCACCTTGGAGCGCCGCAGGGTCCAGAAGCGCTCGATGATGATGGCCAGCGCGATCGCCGAGCACAGCAGGATAGGCCACATCACCCAGCCACCGGCAATCAGCAGTTCAAGCACGCGAGTTCTCCGTTGAGGTTCAAGCAGGTAGCGGCAAGTTTACGTGAGCGCGACGCGACTGACGGCAATCCTCCGCGCGCGGGGCTATTCAGGGTGCACTCTGGCCGCGAGCGAGCGCGCTCAAAGCGTCGAACTCGTGGAAGTGAATGCCTCGCTCCGTTCTCCCCAGCAGGGCCGCGGCGGCGCGAGCCACCTCGGTTGCGGCGATCGCGCGATAGCGCCGCAGGCGCCCAGGCAGGAGCGGGTTGAACAGCGGGGCAAGCCGCTGTCCGAGCGACTCGGCGAAGCGCGCCTCGCCTGCGCGTCGCGGGCCCAGCAGCAGGCTTGGCTGCAGGAAATCACAGCGATCGAAACCCACGCCAGCGAGCGCACCCTGCATTTCGCCCTTCACTCGCAGGTAGTCATTGCGCGACCGCGCATCCGCGCCCACCGAGGACACCACGATAGCCTGACGCGCACCGGCAGCCGTAGCCGCCTTCGCGATCGACACCACCAGATCACAGTCGATCGCGGCGAACGCCTGCAGCGAGCCGGCCGCTCGGCGGGTCGTGCCAAGGGCGCAGACGAACGCATCGCAGCACCGATGCGCGCGCTGCCAATCCGCTAGCGCGAGCGTCAGCGGATCTCCGCAGAAAATCTCGCACCCGGCCTGCACCGGCACCGGCTTGCGCAGCAGCAGATCGATGCCCAAGTCGGGGCGTGCTGTCTGCAGCAAATCATGCAGTTGCGTGCCGATCATGCCGCTGACGCCTGCCAACAGCACCCGGCCCACAGGGCTCACCGCGCCGTTCAGGCCAGCACCACCGGAATCTTGCCGATCCGCGACTGCCACTGCTTCGGTCCGGTGTTGTGGACCGACTCTCCGGCCGAATCCACCGCCACCGTCACCGGCATGTCGCGCACGTCGAACTCGTAGATCGCCTCCATGCCGAGATCTTCAAAGCCGACCACCTTGGCGGACTTGATCGCCTTGGAAACCAGGTAGGCAGCGCCGCCCACGGCCATCAGATAGACCGAGCGGTGCTTCTTGATCGCCTCGATCGCGGCGGGGCCGCGTTCGGCCTTGCCGATCATGCCCATCAGGCCGGTTGCGCCGAGCACCTGATCGGTAAACTTGTCCATTCGCGTGGCGGTGGTCGGGCCAGCCGGACCAACCGCTTCGTCGCGCACCGGATCGACCGGGCCGACGTAGTAGATGAAGCGGCCGGTGAAATCGACCGGCAGCTTCTCGCCGCGGTTGAGCATGTCGACCATGCGCTTGTGGGCGGCGTCGCGGCCGGTGAGGATCTTGCCGTTCAGCAGCAGAACTTCGCCGGGCTTCCAGCTGGCGATGTCTTCGCGGGTGACTGCCGACAGGTCGACGCGGCGGCCTTTGCTGGCGTCATAGGTCAGCGTGGGCCAGTCTTCAAGGGAAGGCGGCTCCAGCTGCACGGGGCCCGAACCATCAAGCACGAAGTGGGCGTGGCGGGTGGCGGCGCAGTTCGGAATCAAGGCCACCGGCAGGTTGGCCGCATGGGTCGGATAATCCTTGATCTTGACGTCGAGCACAGTGGTCAAGCCGCCCAGTCCCTGCGCGCCGATGCCCAGCGCATTGACCTTCTCGTACAGCTCCAGCCGCAGCTCCTCGATCCGGTTCTGCGCGCCGCGGGCGATCAGCTCCTGGATGTCGATGTGCTCCATCAGCGCTTCTTTCGCCAGCAGCATCGCCTTCTCCGCAGTGCCGCCGATGCCGATGCCGAGCATGCCGGGCGGGCACCAACCGGCGCCCATGGTTGGCACTGTCTTCATCACCCAGTCGACGATCGAATCCGACGGATTCAGCATCGCGAATTTGGACTTGGCCTCTGAGCCACCGCCCTTCGCTGCGACGATTACATCGACCGTGTTGCCCGGCACCACCGTCATGTTGATGACTGCCGGCGTGTTGTCCTTGGTGTTCTGCCGCTTGCCGGCGGGGTCAGCCAGTACCGAGGCGCGCAGCTTGTTGTCGGGAAAGTGGTAGGCACGGCGCACGCCCTCATTGACCATGTCCTCGACGCTCATCGTCGCGTCCCAGCGCACGTCCATGCCGATCTTGAGAAACACGGTGACGATGCCGGTGTCCTGGCAGATCGGCCGATGCCCTTCCGCACACATGCGCGAGTTGATCAGGATCTGCGCCATCGCGTCCTTGGCGGCGGCGCTTTCCTCGCGCTCGTAGGCAGCCGCCAACGCCTTGATGTAGTCAACCGGGTGGTAGTAGCTGATGTACTGCAAAGCGTCGGCGACGCTGGCAATGAAGTCGTCCTGGCGAATGGTGGCGTGGGTGCTCACGGCGGCCTGCGTCTGGCGGGAAAGGCGGCCATTTTAGGAGATAGCGCGTGCTTGCGGCCTGCGACCGGAGTCGCAGGGGTTGGCGAGTCCTACTCGTCCAGCCCGCCAACCGCGATCAAGGCCCGGCGCAGTTCGGCGACCTCGGCTTCAAGCGCTTCGATACGCGCCTCCAGCCCACCGTTGCCCCGCGCGCCGCGTGGCAGCGCAGCCGACTCCGTCAACAGCGCAGGGTCCACCGGGCCGTACAACAGGTGCATGAAGCGCTCTTCGCGCTGGCCGGGCTGACGCGGCAGGCGCACCACCAATGGCGGATCGCGCTCGATCAGGCGCTCCAGCGTGTCGCGCACATCTTCGACATCGGGAAACGCCGCCAAGCGCTCGCTGCGGGTGTGAATCTCGGCGAGGGTCTGCGGCCCGCGCAGCAACAAGGTGCAGATGACGGCCGCCCGTCGCGGCGTGAGGTTCAGATGCTTGTCGAAGCTGTGTTCCCAGCGCTGCGCACGCTGGCCCTGCGCCGACTGCCGCGACCAGCCGCGATTCTCAAGCGTGCGCAGAGCGTGAATGATCTCGCCGGGGTCGAGCTGCATCAGCGGCTCGCGGTTGTTCTTCTGATTGCAGGCCAATTGCAGGGCGTTGACCGTCAGCGGGTACTGCTCGGGCGTGGTGGCTGCCTTCTCGAGCAGGCTGGCCAGAATGCGGCCCTCTATCGGGCTCAGCAGCGCCTCGACTGCGGAACTGCCGGCGGGCGACTCAGGCTCAGACGCGCGGGTGTCATTCATGTACAGGGCTCGGCGGATCCGGGTTGGCTAGCCTAACCGCTCCGCCGCAGGCGCGCCCGACCCAAGCCACTCAAAAAATGCCGAGTGCGAGCCCCGCTGCCAGTGCTGTGCCCAACGCATGCGCTTCGGTGAGGTCAACCTCGGTCGGCGGGCCGACTACCCGCAGCGGCGGCGCCAACGGCTTCAAGGGGAATCCACGCGCGATCCGCTGCACCGACTCCAACGCGCCGAGGCCATCGTTGCCGGCGCTGATGATCAGCGCATAGCCCAGCCCAGCTACGCGGCCCTCAAGCGGGTAGAAGCTCCGATCAAAGAAATCCTTCAGTGCACCGGCCATGTAGCCGAACTTTTCCGGCGTGGCGAATAGAACTGCACCCGCGTGTTCGAGGTCTGCCGGTCCGGCCGCCAAGGCGGGGCGAAGTAGCACCGGCAGGCGAGGTTCAGCCGATCGCGCTCCGGCAAGGGCCGCTTCGATCAGCTGCCAGGTGGTGCCGGCATGAGCGCCGGCATAGACGATAAGGAGCGGCTTCATGGCGACAGCCTAAGCGAGGTTGTCGTAAAAAAAGAAAGCCCCGGCATGCCGGGGCTTTCGATCAACCGCGTGGGCGGTTTGAATTACAGCGGCTGAACCTGGTCAGCCTGCAGGCCCTTCGGGCCCTTGGTGACAACGAAGCTCACGCTCTGGCCTTCCTGCAGCGACTTGAAGCCGGTGCCCAGAATCGCGCGGAAATGCACGAAGAGGTCCTCGCCGTCCGGGCGGCTGATGAAGCCGAAGCCCTTAGCGTCGTTGAACCACTTCACGGTACCAGTCTGACGATCAGACATGTCTAACTCCTTGAGACTTGAATGGATAAAAACGGCGGCCGACTAGCCGCCTTACTGGGTCTGCTCGGAGAAAGACACGAGGTGAAGCGATGAACGTTGTGGAACCAACACCATCGGGTCACGAGTCACGGTGACCCCAGCAAACACAGCGAAGCCACTATACGCCAACTGGCCAGCTAAAGCGACCACTCAGATCTGACAGGGTCGCAGGGCAGCCAGAACTCGGTCAAAACCGCGGGTCGGCTGCCCCGTGAACTCAGTGCTCAACTCCACCCGCGCCATGGACATGGCCGTGCAGGGTCTCTTCCAGCGTGGCGTCGCGCACTTGGGTGACTTCGACCTCGAAGTTCAGGGTTTTGCCGGCCAACGGATGGTTGCCGTCGATGGTGACGGTCTCGCCTTCTATCCCGGTGACGGTGACCGCCAGCATTCCCTGCGGGCCCTGGGCATGGAACTCCATCCCGACCTCGACCTGATCCACGCCGCCGAAGGCGCTGATCGGCACCTGCTGGACCAGACCCTCGTGGTGCACGCCGTAGCCCTCTTCCGGCGCGACGGCTACCTTGAACGTATCGCCCGCCTGGCGACCGGCCAGCGCAGCCTCAAGGCCCGGCACGATGTTGCCGGCTCCGTGCAGGTAGGCCAACGGCTCGCGGCCCGCCGAGCTGTCAAGCACCTCACCGCTATCGTCGGTCAGGGTGTAGTGGAAGGAAACGACGCGGCGTTCTGCGATCAACATGGAAACTCCGGGGCGGTAGCAGGTGCTTGTGGCCTGCGAACAGGTGGGTGAATCAGGGTCAACACACTGATTCGGCGGCCCCGGCTGCCGCTTGGGCAGCTTTTAGGGGCGCACAGGCTAGGCCACCCCGGGGGCCGGCGCAAATCTTTCTGCGGGCAGTTGACACCTGGAAATCTAGTGTTATAGTTAACTACAACACCAGTCGCCCAAGCGGATTCCGCTGCAGGAGCTCCCATGAAACACCGCCCCATATCCGTCGCGATCGCCCTCACCTTGGCCTTGGCTTACAGCGCCCTGATTGCGGCAGCACTCGATCTGCTGGGCCCGGCGCCGAGACTGCAGGCGGCCCTGGTTTCAGGCGCTGCGATCGAGCAACTCGTCGACGCACCTTTAGCGGCTTCAAACACGGCAGACCACAGTGCGATGCGCCTGCGCATGACCCTGCCCTATGTCCCGGTTGGACCCACCCGCGTGCACGTTCAGGAGATCTAGGACGATGAGCGTGATCTGGAACGAGAACACACCGATCTACCTTCAGCTCAAGGAGCGGGTCATCGGCATGCTGCTGGATGGCGTGTTGAAGCCGGGCGATGCCTTGCCCTCCGTGCGCCAAGTGGCGGCGGATTTCCAGCTGAATCCCATCACCGTCTCCCGCGCCTATCAGGAGCTGGTTGACGAAACCCTGGTCGAAAAACGTCGAGGTCTCGGCATGTACGTCACCGATGGAGCTCCGGAAAAACTGCTGGCCAGCGAACGCGAACGCTTCCTACAGGAAGAATGGCCGGCGGTGCTGGCCCGGATCGAACGCCTGGGTCTGAAGCTGACCGACCTGCTGCGCAGCGCTGAAGCCAAGGAGGCACGTTCATGAGCGCCGTCATCACTGCCCGCGGCTTGTCCAAGCACTACGGCAAGACCACCGCCCTCAAGGGTTTGAACTTCTCGATCGAGCCCGGCCGCATCGTCGGCCTGATTGGCCCCAACGGCGCGGGCAAGACCACCGCGCTCAAGGCGATCCTGGGCCTGGCGCCGTATGAAGGCGAACTCACCGTGCTGGGCCTGGACCCGCGCACCCAGCGCAACCAGCTGATGCAGGACGTCTGCTTCATCGCCGACGTGGCCGTGCTGCCACGCTGGATCCGCGTTCGCGAGGCGATCGACTTTGTCGAAGGCGTGCACCCGCGGTTCTCTCGCGCCAAGTGCGAGGCCTTTCTGAAGGCGACCAAACTGACGCCGGAGATGAAGGTCAAGGCCATGTCCAAGGGCATGATCGTGCAACTGCATCTGGCGCTGGTGATGGCGATCGACGCCAAGCTGCTGGTGCTGGATGAGCCGACGCTGGGCCTCGACATTCTCTACCGCAAGAACTTCTATCAGCACCTGCTGAACGACTACTTCGATCAGGAGAAGACGATCATCGTCACCACCCACCAGGTGGAAGAGATCGAGCACATCCTGACCGACCTCATCTTCATTCGCGACGGCGAAGTCAGCCTGTCGACCAGCATGGAAGATCTGGCCGAGCGCTTTACCGAGGTGATGGTCGGCGCTGAACACGCCGCCACCTGTCGGGCCATGGGCGCACTCGACGAACGCCAGGTGTTCGGCAAGAGCATCTTCCTGTTTGACGGCGCCGACCGCACCAAGCTTGCACAGATGGGTGAGCTGCGCACACCCGGCGTCGCCGACATCTTCGTGGCCACCATGAAAGGAACCTACGCATGAAGACCACCCTGCCCTGGCTGCTGAAGCGCGAGTACTGGGAAAACCGAGGCGGCTTTCTGTGGGCCCCGGCGGTGACAGCCGGTGTGATCCTGCTGCTGACCCTGATGGGAATGGTGGTCGCGGAGGTGTTCCGCAAGCAGTTCACCGGCGATATCCAGATCGGCATATCTCTGAACAAACTCACCGAAAAACTGTCGCCCGACGACCTGCTGAAACTCGGCGCTGGACTGGACATGGCCCTGCTGTCGCTGTCCGGATTTCTGCAGATGGTGCTGTTCTTCGTGGTGTTCTTCTACCTGCTGGGTGCGCTCTACGATGACCGCCGCGACCGCAGCGTGCTGTTCTGGAAGTCACTGCCGATCTCGGACAGTTCGATGGTCGCCTCCAAGGTCATCGCCGCCGCGTTTGCCGCGCCGCTGATCTCGACCGTCATCGCGATGCTGCTGCAGCTGGCGCTGTTGATCCTGCTCAGCCTGTACGTGCTGTTTCACGGCCTCAACCCCTTCAGCGTGCTGTGGGGACCGGTGTCGCTGCTGAACGTGTGGGGACAGATGCTGGCGAACATTCCGGTGAACGCGCTATGGGCCCTGCCCACGATCGGCTGGCTGTTGATGGTGTCCTCGTTCGCACGCAGCAAGCCCTTCCTGTGGGCGCTGCTGGTGCCGGTGGCGGTCGGCGTGTTGGTCGGCTGGTTTGACCTGCTGAGCCTGATCAACGTCGACAACTCGGCCTACTGGCGCCACGTGGTGATGCGCGCACTCTTGGGTGTGCTGCCGGGCAGCTTCCCGCTGCACCTTGCTTTGACTGATCCCGCCGCCTTGGTGAGCGAGGAACAGATCGAGAACATCGCCAGCACCTTTGGCTGGACGCTGATGGGCCAGGCGCTGACCTCGACGAGCCTGTGGGTGGGCGCTGTGATCGGCGGCGCGATGATCGTCGTCGCCACCCGCATGCGCCGCTGGCGGGACGAGGGCTGATCCGCTGCATGCCTGCAGCTGCCTTGATCGGTGGCTGCAGGCCTCTTCGTTCGCCCCGGCAACGAACACTCCGAACACCTCGCCGCAATCGCGACGATGCCCGTCTGGCACGCATGGCTTCGCAGGCGCCACCGAATCACGGATGAACCCGGAGGCCACGGACGGCCTCACCCTGCCGCCTGTGTTCCAACCCGCGGAACACGCTGATTCTGCAACACAATTCACTTGGCAGGCACTGACAGCTCGTGCGATCTGCGGCATACTCCACGCCCGAACATACGCACGCGTATGGCGATAGCTCGCCAAGCGCGACACCATTCGATCGTTGGAGCCCTCCCGATGCCGAGCTACACCGCCCCATTGCGCGACATGCGCTTCGTTCTGTTCGAGCTGCTGGATGCCGAGCAGGCACTGAAGGACCTGCCGGCTTACGAGGCAGTGGACGCTGAAATGTTGAACGCGGTCATGGAGGAGGCTGCGCGTTTCGCCAGCACGGTCATCCACCCGCTGAACCTGAGCGGCGACCGCGAAGGCTGCACCTACCACGGCGACGGCGTCGTCACCGCGCCGACCGGCTTCAAGGCCGCCTATCAGCAGTACGTCGAATCCGGCTGGCCCTCGCTGGCCTGCGCGCCGGAATTCGGCGGACAAGGTCTGCCGATCCTGCTCAACAACTCGGTCTACGAGATGTTCAACTCGGCCAATCAGGCGTGGCTGATGTACGCAGGCCTTTCGCACAGCGCCTACGAGTGCATCAAGGCGCACGGCAGCGATGCTCAGAAGCAGCTGTATCTGCCGAAGATCGTGTCGGGCGAGTGGACCGGCACCATGTGCCTGACCGAGCCGCATTGCGGCACTGATCTGGGCATCCTGCGCACCCGCGCCGAACCGCAGAACGACGGCAGCCACCTGCTGTCGGGCACCAAGATCTTCATCTCCGCCGGCGAACACGACCTCGCCGAGAACATCCTGCATCTGGTGCTGGCGCGGCTGCCCGATGCCCCCGCCGGCACCAAGGGTATCTCGCTGTTTCTGGTACCGAAGTTCGTGCCCAATGCCGACGGCAGCCTCGGCGAGCGCAACGGCATCAAGGCCGGCTCGATCGAACACAAGATGGGCATCCACGGCAATGCCACCTGCGTGATGAATCTGGACTCGGCCCGCGGCTGGCTGATCGGCGAGCCGAACCGCGGCTTGAACGCGATGTTCGTGATGATGAACTCGGCCCGGCTCGGCGTCGGCATGCAGTCGCTAGGCTTGGCCGAAGCGGCTTACCAGAACGCGGTGGCTTACGCGCGCGAACGTCTGCAAAGCCGTGCCGCGACCGGCCCGAAGCGGCCTGACAAAGCCGCCGACCCGATCATCGTCCATCCCGATGTGCGGCGCATGCTGCTCACCGCCAAGGCCTACACCGAAGGCGGCCGCGCCTTCAGCAGCTGGATCGCATTGATGATCGATCGCGAGCTGTCGCACCCGGATGCCGCGGTGCGCGACGAGGCCGCCGAGCTGGTCGCCCTGCTCACACCGATCGTCAAGGCCTTCATCACCGACAACACCTGGGAAACCAACACCCTGGCCCAGCAGGTGTTCGGTGGCCACGGCTACATCGAAGAATGGGGCATGAGCCAATACGTGCGCGACGCTCGCATCAACATGATCTACGAGGGCACCAATGGCATCCAGGCGCTGGATCTGCTGGCGCGCAAAGTGCTGAGCGATGGTGGCAAGCGTCTGCAAGAATTCGGCGCCCATGTCGCCGCCTTTGCCGAGGCCGAGCAGGCCTACCCGGGCATGGCCGAGTTCATCGCGCCACTGGCCGAACTGGGGCAGAAACTGACCCAGCTGACCATGGAGATCGGCGGCAAGGCGATGAGCAACCCGGATGAAGTCGGCGCCGCCGCCAACCACTACCTGCGCATCGTCGGCCATTTGGTCTATGGCTACTTCTGGGCGCGAATGGCGCGCGTCGCGCTGGAGAAGAAGGACAGCGGCGATACCTTCTATGCCGGCAAACTGCATACCGCGCGCTTCTACTTCGCCCGTCTGCTGCCAGAGACCGCCTACCACTTCCGCGCCGCCCGCGCTGGCGCGGATAGCCTGATGGCGATTGATGAGGCGATGTTCTGAAGCGGTGAGATTCGGGATTCGGGATTGGCTCCCGGAAGACCGGACCGAGTGTGTCGCTCGCGCTCTGCGCCGAAGTCGACGTGCAAGGCGCAAAAACCAGGGGGCGAGCCCAAATCCTAGTGGGTTGGGACTCGCCGCAGGCGTCGAGTCCCAGGCAGTTCGCGCACGCGCCACAGCGAAGCCCACCCACCCCACCTCAATCGTGGCCTGGTTGGTCGAATCCCGAATCCCGAATCCCGACCGACCACAGGCATACTCCGGCGCATCCAAAAGCACGAAGCGATCGATGAACTCTGTCCTTGCTGCGCTGCGCGCCGCGTTTACGTTCTGTCTGGTGGCGCTGAACACCGGCATCCATGTGCCGATCCTGCTGCTGTTCGCCCTGTTCAAACTGGTGCTGCGCTTCCGTGCCGCTCAGGTCGGGCTGACCCGTCTGCTGATGGCGATCGCCGCCAGCTGGATCGCGGTCAACAGCGCGCTGATGCGCACGCTGACGCCGACCCGTTTCGAGTTCGAGGGCCTGGACGCCCTCAAGGACGGCGGTTGGTACCTCGTGATCTGCAACCATCAGAGCTGGGTCGACATCCCGGTGCTGCAGATGGCGATGAACCGGCGCATTCCGATGCTGAAGTTCTTCCTGAAGCAGCAGCTGATGTGGGTGCCGGTGATGGGCCTGGCCTGGTGGGCGCTTGATTTCCCCTTCATGCGCCGCCACAGCCGAGAGCAGATCGAGCGCAATCCGGCCCTGCGCGGGCAGGACATCGCCGCCACCCGCAAGGCCTGCGCGAAGTTCAGCTACACGCCGGTGTCGGTGATGAACTTCGTCGAAGGCTCACGCTTCACCCCGGCCAAGCACGCGCGGCAGAAGTCGCCCTACCGGCACCTGCTGGCGCCGAAAGCCGGCGGCGTTGCCTTCGTGCTGCAGACCATGGGCGAGAGCCTGCAGGCCTTGGTCGATGTCAGCATCGTCTATCCAGGCGGACGGCCAAGCCTGTTCGACCTGTTGTCAGGGCGAATTCCGCGCGTGTGCCTGCGCGTGCACACGCGCGAACTGCCGCGCGACCTGCTGGGCCGCGACTACCAGGACGACCCCGAGTTCCGCGCCCGCTTCCAGGCCTGGTTGAATGCGCAGTGGCAGCGCAAGGACGAGGAGCTGGAGCAGATGCTGCAGGGCCCTTCCGCGCCCGGGTAGCGTCTCCGATCCAATCGAACAGATCCGTCAGCGACAGCCCGGACACGCGGTGGTAGACCGGCGTCAAGCCTGATTGATCCGGATCAACGCGCTGGCGCGAAAGCCGCAGGAGACTGCGGCGCATGCATACACTTCCGCCCTTCGACGCCGACCTGCTACGCCGCTACGATCGCCCAGGCCCGCGTTACACCTCGTATCCGACCGCGCCGAATTTCAGCGAGAAGTTCGACGCCCGTGCCTATCGCGAGGTCGCACGCGCCAGCAATGCCGACCCGATCCCGCGCGCGCTGTCGCTGTATGTGCACGTGCCGTTCTGCCTGTCGCCCTGTTTCTACTGCGGCTGCAATCGCATCATCACCCGCGACCTCGGCCGCGGGGAAACCTACCTCGGCCAGCTGCAGCATGAGATTGGACTGGTCGCGCCGCTGTTCGATCGCGACCGCGAAGTGGTGCAGCTGCATCTGGGCGGCGGCACCCCGAACTTCCTCACACCCGAGCTGCTTGAAGCGCTGATCGCAAGCCTCGGGCGCGAGTTCCAGTTCAGCACCCGCAGCGATCGCGATTTCTCGATCGAGCTAGACCCGCGCAGCGTCAACCCGGACGGCATCGCCCGGCTGGCCGCGCTTGGCTTCAACCGCGCCAGCCTCGGCGTACAGGATTTCGACCCCGACGTGCAGGCCGCGGTCAATCGAATCCAGAGCGTCGAAGAGACCTTGGCGGTGATCGATGCCTGCCGCCGCTACGGCTTCCGCTCGATCAATGTCGACCTGATCTACGGCCTGCCGCGGCAGAACCTGGCGGGCTTCGCGCGCACGCTCGACAGCGTGATCGCAGTGCGGCCCGACCGTCTGGCCGTCTACAGCTACGCCCACCTGCCCGACCTGTTCAAGGCGCAGAAACAGATCAAGCACGAGGACCTGCTCGCCCCCGACATGAAGCTGCGCCTGCTGGAGCTGGCGATCGAGAAGCTGTCCGCCGCCGGCTACCGCTACATCGGCATGGACCATTTCGCTCTGCCCGAAGACGAGCTTTCGCTCGCGCAGGAGAAGGGCAGCCTGCAGCGCAACTTCATGGGATACACCACGCATGCCGAGACCGATCTGATCGGCCTGGGCGTGAGTGCGATCAGCCATATCGGCAACAGCTACTCGCAGAACGCGCGCGATTTGAACAGTTACGTCACCGCGGTCGAATCCGGACGACTGCCGGTGATCAAGGGGCTGCAGCTGGATGCCGATGACGAGCTGCGTGCCGACCTGATCAATCACCTGATGTGTCAGGGGGAGATCGACAAGCGCGGACTGGAAGCGCGCTTCGACATCGATTTCGACCAGTACTTCGCCCACTCGATCGATCTGCTGCCGCCGCTGATCGCTGACGGGCTGGTGATCGTCGACAAGGACTTCATACGCGTCACGCTGCGCGGTCGCCTGCTGCTGCGCGTCGTCGCGATGTGCTTCGACCGCTACCTGCAGCGGGTCGCCGAGCCGGCGCGGTTCTCCAAGGCGATCTGAACCGCGGCAGGGCTCCCGTTCCGACAGCCCTGCCCGTCCACCTAGCGGCGGACAGGCAGGGCCATGTCAGTGCTTCGACGACAGCGCGAGTGCCCTCAGAGCGCGTCGCAGCGGGTGCCGCTCGCATTGAACACCCGCTGCAGGCTCAGCCGGCCGCTGGCGTAGTCCGGCAAGCCCGGCTGGTAGTCGACCACGGCGAGGTTGCAGTCCAGCACGCGCAGCTCAGCGGTTCCGAACGGGCGACGCACGACCTCGCGCGGATCAAAGCGCGTGCCGAACTGCGCGCCCGCGGTGACCTGCAGCGGAATCAGGATCCGACCGTCGGCATCCGCGGTGCCGACACCGACCAGCCACATCTGCCGGCGGTCGATGTCGTAGGTGTTCCACTGCAGCACCACCTGCCCGCCCGCATCAACCTGGATCGAGACGCCTTCGCCATCACGCTGCGGGTCCATCCACACGCCGGTGAATTCGGCCGAGATCGGCAGTGCACCGTGGCTGAGTGCGGCCACCCGCGACAACACCTGTTCGGCCACGCGGTCACCAATCTCACGCCCGCGCAGATCGCCGTCCTGGATGTGGATGCCGCCGTAGAGACGCGAGAAACCCGCTTCGTCGGCGGCATCGCGGAAAGTCGGCCAGCTCAAGGTGACCGGCTGCGCGGGGCCGGTCTCGAAGCGCAGATAGCCGGGGCGAGCGATGAACTGCCCGGCCAGATCGTTCTGGCCATCGCCGTCCAGATCGCGGTCAATCCGGGTCACGCCATCGAAGAACCGCTCACTGCCGGTGATCGCCTCCAGCACGGTCGCCGCGGCGGCGCTGAAGCCGCTGTGGCCGGAGGTGTATTCGCCGAACGGCGGCGTGACGAAGGTCGCCTCCTGGTAAGGCTGCCAGTCCTCGCCGCGAATGCTGCGGCTGCCCTGGTTGGGCCCGGCCCAGGATTGGATCATCTGGCCCTTGAAGTAGTGGCGGATCGCCGACACCGGGCGCACCGTGTCGTAGACGCGCTTGGCATTCCAGGTCGCGATGCTGGCGTCGAACAGGGCACCGTTCAGGGCCAGGAACAAGCGCGCATCCTCGGCGATACCGTGGTCATCGCGCAGCGACACACCCTGGGCGAGCTGGTTCCAGTGCCCGGGCGGCGTTTCCGAACGCGGGCCATCGGCCCAGAACTCGGCGATGACCTTGGTCCGATCATTCAGGCCCGCGCTGATCTCGACGACTTCGGTGAACTGCCGAACCCAGGCTTCGTGCGAGGTCGATGCGTGGCCGAGTCCGTCCACGTACGGCAGGGTTGAACCGTGACGCGGTGGCGCGGGCGGCAGCAGCGCCTGCGCCGAGGCGATGGCGAACGGTCGCACCGAACCCCAGTGCGGGGTCAGGAAGCGCTGGTCGGTGTAGGAGTCCGGCCGCGCCGGGTCGACATACGGGCGACCGTTGGCATCCCGCAGGGCGCCGGTCGGCACGCGCAGCGGCTGCCAGTGATTGATATCGAAACTGACCCCGCCCGGCGCATTGGCTGCCGCCGGATCGGCCGCATTGACCGCCGCGTAAGGCACCGGAAACAGCGCGTTCGCGGTGTCGGCGAAGTTGGCGCCGGCATTGCTGCCGTCATCGGCCCGCGCGGCCAGCACCCGCGCCGCGATCAGGTTGCCCAAGCCGGCCGGGGTGGCGGGATCCTGGGCCGACAGGGCCGGGTCAAAACCGTACTCACGCATCCGCGCATCGAACCGCGCCTTCTCGTTCGGGTAGGCGGCGAGCAGCACCCGGTACATCGCATAGCTGACCGCCACCCGCCGATTGGCCTCGGTCCGCTCGGATTGAGGCCGCTTGAGTGCGCGATTGGCCGGCGTCGCCGCCAGCGCGGTGGCGTCGAACGCCGCCCAGGCATCGAACGCCGCAGCCGAGGACAGAAACAGTGTTCGCGACACCACGGTCGGCCGTGGCGCATTGCCGCGCACGGCTTCCAGCAGGGTCTCGTTCCAGTCGCGGATGACGCTGGCATGGGCCGACGGCGCGGCCAAGCCGGTCAGCACTCCGGCGAGCGCCAGAGCGAGGAGGGTGTTCTTCACGGTGTCTGATCCCTTGAGTCGCAGGTGAGGAAAGCGGGTGGACACCCACTTTCACACAATGCTCAGATTTATGAAATGTGTCTCTCCGCCCAGACACGGTGTATCGACGATCGCTGCAGAGTCGGTCTGGCGTCAGGACGCAGCGGCCGCGTGCTGCGCCCGCAGCCGCGCGAAGATCTCGGTCGCTGCCGCGTTCCACACCACCCATTTGTGCCCGCCCGGACGCGGCAGAATCTGCTCGGGACGCAACGCGGGCGCGATCACCGGCACCGTCTTGGCCAGACCATCCTCCTCGCCATAGGCCAGCCAGACCCGCGCCTGCGAATCGGCATCGCGGGTCAAGCTGTGAATCTGTCGCCACAGCAGCTCGCGGTCAAAGTTGCTGCGATCGACCACGGCCGGCTTGTCGCCCGGCTGCCAGCTCGCGACGCCTCCGACTTCCGTGATCTCGCGCATCACCCGCTTCCGGCCGAGGTAGGGCGCCATCAGCACCACGTGCTCGAACACCCCCGGGTGCGCTTCATCCACCACCAGGCTGCCCATGCCGCCCATGGACGCGCCCATCAGAATCAGACGTTCATACCCCTGCGCCCGCGCCGGCTGGATGAACTGCTGACTGATCCGCTGCGGCAGGCCGCCATCGGTGTAGTAGGCGAGCGTGGCCGAGGTCAGCTGCACATCGACCTCGGGCCAGCCGGCATGGATGGCCTCAGCGACGGCGAAACTCTGCATCACCTCGACATTGTCGGCGCGGCCGGGCAGCACGATCACCAGGGTTTTGCGGTCGGCCGTGCCCTTGCCGGGGACCAGCACGCTTGGAATCGGCGCGCTGCGATCTCCAAGATTGAAGCAACCGGTCAGCAATACGGGGATCAGCAGCAGCCAAAGCAGATGCAAGCGTGGCGGCGGGGCGGCGAAAGGCATGGCGGGCATCCAGTCAGGTTTTCACGATCATGAAACCCGCAGCCGCGTGAAGCTGGCGGCAGCTTCATAGCCGCGCCCTGCCGGGGTGGTCGACTTCAGCGCACCACGGCGGGCCGCTCAAGCCCGGCCGCGCGCAGCCGCTGTGCGAATTCTTCGGCATCGAGTCGTCGCTCGATCATCGCTGCACCGACCTCCTGCATCGAGGCCAGCCGATCCAGACTGGGCGATTCGCGCCCGCGATAGTCGTGCAGGGCGAGAGCAATTGCGCCTGCCCGCGGAGCGCGCGCGTAGAGCGCCCTCACCGTACGCAGGGCCATCAGCAGGCTCAGGTCAGGGCCGGGATGCTGGCCGTCCTCCGGGTCCAGCCACGCCCAGTCGGAATGCATCGACAGCAGCTGCGGGAAGTCGCCCAGGCCAATATGCAGTGCACCGATCTGCCGGGCCAGTTCGGCCTCTTTGGCCACCAGCTCCGCGGCGGAACCGGTGTGCTGACGGTAGACGCCGAGCAGCACCGCGCGCGCGCCGGCAGCACGTGCGGCTTCCGCCAATTCGGCGTGGGCGGCGTGGGAGGTTTCGCAGCTGAAACCGAACTTGAGCATGCCGGGGCTACAGCTCAGGCCGCCGCCAAACTCCTGCAGCACCAGTGCGCTGTAGCGGCCGCTGGACAATTCGCGCTGGACAAGACCGAGCTTGGCGTGGTGACTGATATGCGCACCGCCGCGCGCCAACATCTCGGCCTCGACCCTGCGCCCGAGCGCCATCGAGGCCAGCTGGGCGAACTGCCCCGGCATATCGTTGTAGTAGATCAGGCTGTTGCCGACGAACAGCACCCGCTCCGGCGGCGGCTTGATCGCCTTGCCGCAGGCGCTGAGCAGCACCGCCGATGCCGCGCCCGCGAGCAGACCGCGCCGGCTCAGACCCGGCGCGGCGAACTCGTCGACGCACTCAATCATGTCGAAACACCAGCGCACCGCCCTGAGCGTCAACCCGGATCAGATCGCCAGCGGTATAGGTCCCGGACAGGATCGCCGTGGCCAGCGGGTTCTCCAGCTGCTGCTGAATCGCACGCTTCAGCGGCCGTGCGCCGTAGACCGGATCGAAGCCGCTGCTGCCGAGCAGGTCCAGCGCGCTGTCGGAGAGCTCGATCCTGAGCTGACGCTCGCCCAATCGTTTCGCCAGATACGCCGTCTGGATCCGCGCGATCTCGCGGATCTGGCTGCGGCCCAGCGGATGGAACACCACCAGCTCGTCGAGACGGTTGATGAACTCGGGCCGGAAGTGCGCCTGCACCACGCCCATCACCGCCGCCTTCATCTTGGTGTAAGCCTCGGCCGCCGCGGGCCTGTCATCGGTGTCCAGCACGCCATCACCGGCAAGCTCCTGGATCATCTGCGAGCCCAGGTTCGAGGTCATCACGATGACCGTGTTGCGGAAGTCGACCGTGCGGCCTTGGCCATCGGTCAAGCGACCATCGTCGAGCACCTGCAGCAGCACGTTGAACACGTCCGGGTGCGCCTTCTCGACCTCGTCGAGCAGGATCACGCTGTAGGGCCGCCGACGCACGGCTTCGGTCAGGTAGCCGCCCTCTTCGTAGCCGACATAGCCGGGCGGCGCGCCGATCAGGCGGGCGACAGAGTGCTTTTCCATGAACTCGCTCATGTCGATGCGCACCATCGCATCGGCGGAGTCGAACAGGAATTCCGCCAGGGCCTTGCACAGCTCGGTCTTGCCGACGCCGGTCGGGCCGAGGAACAGGAAACTGCCGTTGGGACGGTTGGGATCGGACAGGCCCGCGCGCGAACGGCGGATCGCATCGGAGACGGCCTTCACCGCCTCGCCCTGGCCGACCACGCGGTGGGTCAACACGTCTTCCATCCGCAGCAGCTTGTCGCGTTCGCCTTCCAGCATCTTGCTGACCGGAATGCCGGTCCAGCGGCTGACGACCTCGGCGATTTCCTCCGCCGTCACCTTCTGCTGCAGCAGCTTGAAGCCCTTCTGCTCGGTATCCGCCGCCGCCTGCAGCTGGCGCTCCAGCTCGGGGATACGGCCGTACTGGATCTCGGACGCACGTGCCAGATCCTGATGCCGGTGCGCGGCCTCCAGTTCGTTCTTGGCCTGCTCGATCTGTTCCTTGATCTTGGTGGTGCCCGCGACTGCCGCCTTCTCTGCCTTCCAGATTTCTTCGAGATCGGAGAACTCGCGCTCAAGACGTTCGATCTCGGCCTGCAGGTCCGCCAGGCGCTGCTTCGATTCGTCGTCCTTCTCCTTCTTCAGCGCCTCGCGCTGGATCTTCAGCTGGATCAGCCGGCGCTCCTTGCGGTCCATTTCCTCCGGCTTGGAATCGATCTCCATGCGGATGCGCGAGGCCGCCTCGTCCATCAGATCGATCGCCTTGTCGGGCAGCTGACGGTCGGCGATGTAGCGATGGGAAAGCGTGGCCGCAGCGACGATCGCCGGGTCGGTGATCTCGACGCCGTGATGCACCGCGTAGCGTTCTTTGAGGCCACGCAGGATGGCGATGGTGTCCTCGACGCTGGGCTCACCCACCAGCACTTTCTGGAAGCGACGCTCGAGCGCGGCGTCCTTCTCGACGTACTTGCGGTACTCATCCAGCGTGGTCGCGCCGATGCAGTGCAGCTCGCCGCGGGCCAGCGCGGGTTTCAGCATGTTGCCGGCATCCATCGAGCCTTCGGCCTTGCCGGCGCCGACCATCGTGTGCAGCTCATCGATGAACAGGATGACATTGCCTTCCTGCTTGGACAGGTCGCTCAGCACCGCCTTCAGCCGCTCCTCGAACTCGCCGCGGAACTTGGCGCCGGCGATCAGCGCGCCCATGTCGAGGCTCAGCACGCGGCGGCCGCGCAGTCCTTCAGGCACCTCGTTGTTGATGATGCGCTGGGCCAGACCTTCGACAATCGCGGTCTTGCCGACGCCGGGCTCGCCGATCAGCACCGGGTTGTTCTTGGTCCGACGCTGCAGTACCTGGATGGTGCGGCGGATTTCTTCATCGCGGCCGATCACCGGATCGAGCTTGTTGCTCTCGGCGCGCGCGGTCAGGTCGATGCAGTACTTCTCCAGCGCCTGGCGCTGCTCTTCGGCGTTCTCCGACTGAACTTTCTCGCCGCCGCGCAGCTTTTCGATACCAGCCTCGATACGCGCACGCTCGCCGCCCACGGCTTTCAGCAGGCTGCCGATGTCGCCCTTGTCGTCGACACAGGCCAGCACGAACAGCTCGCTGGCGATGAAGGCATCGCCGCGCTGCTGGGCCAGTTTGTCGGTGAGGTTCAACAGCCGCGTCAGATCATTGCCGATGGCGAGGTTGCCTTCCTGCCCTTTGACCTTGGGCAAACGGTCCAGCACCTCGCCCAGGCGCGTGCGCAGCGCGGTCGCATTCACCCCGGCCTGCTGCAGCAAGGGGCGCGTGCTGCCGCCCTGCTGATCGAGCAGGGCGCTCAGTACATGCGCAGGTTCGAGCATATTGTGGTCACGGCCGACGGCCAGCGACTGGGCGTCGGCAAGCGCCTGCTGAAAGCGCGAGGTCAATTTGTCCATGCGCATGGGAACACCTTCGTTTGCGAGGAGTGCCGGCGATCCGGCGATCTGCCCTTAATGAGGCTGTGAAATCGGCGTTCAAGAGCAAACCCGGACTTTTCGCACTGGCGCCCGATCGTGGGCGCGATGCGCCTCGAACGCTGCGGCTGCAGCACTGCTGACATTCCGCTGTCAGTAGGGCACACCCAAGCTGGGCTCCCCAACACGGCAGGAGAGCCGCCATGCAGCAGGATGTTATCGAGCAGGTCAGTTTCAATGCGCGCAATGCTGAGGCCGATGCACAGATGGCCGAGGTGGCCTGGGCGGCGCAGGCGGCGATCGAGCGACTGCCCGGCTTCGTCAGCCGCCAGTTCGGCCGCAATGAGGACGGTGGCTGGGTCGATGTGGTGCGTTGGAAATCACTGCAGGACGCGAAGCACGCCGCCGAGCATGCGGGCCGCGAGCCGGCCATCGCGGCGTTGTTCGGACTGATCGACATGCAGTCGGTACAGATGCGGCACTACGCCGCACCGGCGCCGGCCTCGCTGTGGAGCCGGCAGCCGCCGGCGCGACGCGCCTGTCTCAGCCTGAGTCTGGCCGACTTCGCGCCGCTCCGGCGATTCTATGAGCGCCACTTCAACGCCCGCGCTCTGTTCGAAGCCGAGGTCTATCTGATCCTGCAGCTGGGCGGCCCGCTGGCCCCCGAGCTGCACGTGATGCAGCTCTGCGAAGCCCAGGCGCCGTTCAACGGCCAGGGTCTGATGATGAACATCGAATTCGACGAGGTCGATGCGCTGCACGCAGGCATGGCCGCCGCGGGCGTGGAGATGCGGATGCCGCTGGAAGACCACCCCTGGGGCGATCGCGCGTTCTCCTGCGTCGACCCGGCGGGGCTGGAGCTGTACTGCTACAGTCCGCGCCCGATGGCCGCCGAGTACACCGGCGGCCTGCGTGAACCCTGGCGGCTGGAAGTGCCGGCCGCACACGAGCGCGAGGACGCAGTCTCCGCATGAGCCCTGACGCATGAGCCGCCGCGCCGATCGCCTGTTCCGCCTTGTCCGCCAGCTGCAGATCCACGGTCGCCGCACCGCGGCCGAGCTGGCTGCGGTTGAAGAGGTGTCGGTGCGCACGGTGTATCGCGATCTCGATGACCTGTCCGCGTCGGGCGTGCCGATCGTTGGCACGCCCGGCGAGGGCTATCGGCTGAGTCCCGGGTGGAAGATGCCGGCACTACGCTTCGACATTGAGGAAATCGAGGCCCTGATGCTCGGCCTTTCGATCTCGGCCGCCTGGGGCGACAGTGAGCTGGCGCGGGCGGCACGCTCGGCCCGGGACCGCATTCTCGATGCTCTGCCCGCCGCGCTGGCCGCAGGCGCGCAGGCACTCGCCCTGCATGTTCCCGACTTCCACATCGACCCCGCCACGCGGCGCTGGCTCGGCCCCCTGCGCTTGGCCTTGCGCGAACGGCGCAGCCTGCAGTTCGACTACGCCGACGTCGAAAGCCGACCCAGCTCGCGCCAGGTCGATCCCTTGGGTCTGTTCTTCTGGGGCGACCGCTGGACTCTGGTTGGCTGGTGCCATCTGCGCACCGATTTCCGGCATTTCCGGGTTGATCGCATCCAGCGCCTGGACAGCGGAGACCCCCAACCGGACTGGCCTGCCGGGCGTCGTCTTGAGGATTATCTGCAGCGGGTTCGCGCCTGCTGAGGCCTCACAGAACCTTGCGCAGCTCGGCTTCCAGTTCCTTCAGTCGACGCGCGCCGGCGGTGCTGGTTTCGATACAGCGTTTCCACTCCTGCAGGCTGTCGCGCAGCACGCTGCTGTCGGTCGCCGCCTGGACTTTCTTCATCAGATCGGGGTTTGCGTACTGGCCGACGAAGGTGATCAGGGTGTTGATCATGAAGTTTTTGGCCATCTCGATCTGCTTCGGCGTGCGTGGCTCGGCCGGCCAGCCCGGCTCGGCCGAGGTCGCGCTGGGTGCGACAGCCGATGTCGCCACGGGCACGCCCCCGGGCCAGACCACACAGCCACAGGCGATCAAGGCTTCCAACAGCGGACCGACCTCGGTCTTGCCCATCAGTTGCTGCAGATCTGCAGCGGTGCGCTGGCCATCGATGAAGATCAACAGACGCCGCGCAAGCGGGCTCAAGCCGTGCGCGCGTGCTTCAAGTTCGGCGACGCCCTCGGGCGTTTTTCGTGGAGCGCTGGACATACCTTCCCCTGCAACTTGGACAGCTGAATTCGTTTCGGCGGCGAGACCCGAGGCCCGTCGGCCGCGACACCTTAGCCGACCTCCGCGGCGGCGATAAGCCCGCCGATGCGAGGTCGGCTCCACCGCCGCCGTGCAAAGTCTGGATTGCCTACGCGGACAAGACTCGCTTGCGTGGCGGGTTGTCGATAATTCGCGCCGAACCTGTAGGCTTATGACCCGAAAGGCATGAGTGCCGCCAATGCATCGCTTCACACCAGCACTCCTCTTGAACAACGCTGCCGTTCGGATCAGCCGCCGGAGTGTTCGCGATGTCGATGCAAAGCCCGTACCGACAGCAACAAGGGTCGCCACCCTTGGCGGTGAGCGGAACGCTGGGCTCTGGCCTGTGGCTGGATGCAGCGCCTGCCCCCGCGAATCGGTGCGAACCGATCGAGCTGCCAGTTGGAGCTGAAGCGTCGCGGCGACCGCTGGGGTTCAGCACGCCAGACATTGTCCGCGCCGAACTGAACGCAAGCGCCGCGCGGCTCGCGCCACGTAAGAGCGCGGCGCAGGCACCTCCAGCTTGAGCGATTCCCTAGAGGACCCAGCATCGATATCGCGCTGACCCGCTTCGAAGCTGCCGCTGCCGGTGCGAATCTGAGAGACCAAGCGCGCACTGTTCTCTCGCATCCAAGTCAGCTACTGATTGATTTCCAAGGAGTCCGCCATGCGCAGCTTAGTCCTTTTCACCGCACTCGCGATGTTCGGCCTCGGCACCGCCCAGTCCCAGCAGCAGACCCTGCTGAACGTGTCTTACGACCCGACGCGAGAGTTCTACCGCGAATACAACGCCGAGTTCGCCCGTCATTGGCAATCGCTGCACAACCCGGAGCCCGAGATCCGGACCAGTCACGGCGGCTCGGGCAAGCAGGCGCGCTCTGTCATCGATGGGCTGGAGGCAGACGTGGTCACGCTGGCGCTGGCCTATGACATCGATGCGCTGGCCGAGCACGGCCGACTGCTCGATCCGGGCTGGCAGCAGCGGCTGCCGCACAACAGTGCGCCCTACACCTCGACCATCGTGTTTCTGGTCCGCAAGGACAACCCGAAGCAGATCAGCGACTGGGGCGATCTGGTCAATGACGGCGTCGGCGTCATCACCCCCAACCCCAAGACCTCGGGCGGCGCGCGCTGGAACTACCTGGCCGCCTGGGCGTTCGCGCAGCGCCAGAACAACGGCGACGAGGCCCAGACCCGCACATTCTTGGCGAGCCTGTTCAAGAACGTGCCGGTGCTCGACACCGGCGCCCGCGGCTCGGTGACCACCTTCGCCCAGCGCGGCATCGGCGATGTGCTGTTGACCTGGGAGAACGAGGCCTTTCTGGCGCTGAAGGAATTCCCCGACGCCGGCTTCGAGATCGTGGTGCCCTCGCTGTCGATCCTGGCCGAGCCGCCGGTCGCGGTGGTCGACAAAAACGTCGACAAGAACGGCACCCGCGCGCTGGCCGAGGCCTTTCTGCAGCATCTGTACTCGCCCGCCGCGCAGGCGCTGGCCGCCAAGCATTTCTACCGCCCCAGGCTGCCCGAGCACGCGGCCGCCGAAGACCTCGCCCGTTTCGCGCAGACCGAGCTTGTGACCATCGATGCCGAGTTCGGCAGCTGGGCCAATGCCCAGCGCGCCCACTTCGGCGACGGCGGCGTGTTCGACCAGATCTATGCGGACTGACGCCCTGCCGCTGCCGCGCATCAAGCCGCGCCGGGCCCTGCCCGGCTTCGGCTTGAGCCTTGGCTACAGCATGATCTGGCTTGGCCTGATCGTGCTGATTCCGTTGTCCGCGGTGTTCCTGAAAACGGCCGGGCTGGGCCTTGAGGGCTTCATCGCCAAGATCGGCGACACCCGCACCCTGGCCGCGCTCAAGCTCAGTTTCGGCACCGCGCTGCTGGCCGCGGCCATCAGTACCGTGGCGGGTCTGCTGATCGCCTGGGTGCTGGAACGCTATCGCTTTCCGGGGCGGCGCTTCTTCGATGCCCTGGTCGACCTGCCCTTCGCCCTGCCGACCGCCGTGGCCGGCATCGCGTTGACGGCGCTGTATGCCCCCAATGGCTGGATCGGCCAGTGGCTGACTGCCATCGGAATCCAGGTCGCCTACACCCCGCTCGGGATCGGGCTGGCCCTTGTATTCGTCGGCCTGCCCTTTGTGGTGCGCACGGTGCAACCGGTGCTGGCCGAGGCCGAACGCGAGCTGGAGGAAGCCGCAGCAACCCTCGGCGCCAACAGCTTCCAGACCGCTGTGCGGGTGATTCTGCCGAGCGTGCTGCCGGCCGCGATCGGCGGGTTTGCGCTGGCGTTCGCGCGCGGCGTGGGCGAGTACGGCTCGGTGATCTTTATCGCCGGCAACCTGCCACGGGTCAGCGAGATCGCGCCGCTGCTGATCGTGATCCGGCTGGAAGAATTCGACTACGCCGGTGCGGCAGCCATCGCCACCACGATGCTGTTGCTCAGCTTCGCGATTCTGCTGGCGGTGAATCTGGTGCAAGCTCGGATCAGTCGCCGTGGACGCTGAGACCGCGCTGATGCACATACCCCAATCGCGCCCATCGGCGCAGTCGGCCCCTGCGATCACCACTGCGCAGATTGGCGCACGCCTGCTCCGGGCACTGTTGATCGGCGCCGCGCTGCTGCTGCTGATCGGGCTGATCCTGCTGCCGCTGATCGCGGTGTTCGCCGAAGCCTTGCGCAACGGTCTGCCGGCATTCCTGAAAGCCTTTGAAGACCCGGACGCCTGGCATGCGATCAAGCTCACATTGATCGTCGCGGCGATCGCGGTGCCGCTCAACACCGTGTTCGGCGTGGCCGCCGCCTGGCTGATCGCCAAGCACAGCTTTCGCGGGCGCAGCCTGCTGCAAAGCCTGATCGACCTGCCGTTCTCGGTTTCGCCGGTGGTGGCGGGCCTGGTGTTCGTGCTGATTTTTGGCGCCCAGGGCTGGGGGCTGGGGCCGTGGCTGGCCGAGTACGGCATCAAGGTGCTGTTCTCGCTGCCCGGGTTGGTTCTGGCCACCGTATTCATCACCTTCCCGTTCGTGGCCCGCGAGCTTATCCCGCTGATGGAAGAGCAAGGCAAGGATGCCGAGGAAGCCGCACTCAGCCTCGGTGCGAGCGGCTGGCAGAGCTTCTGGTATGTGACCCTGCCGAACATCCGCTGGGCACTGATGTACGGCGTGCTGCTGTGCAATGCGCGGGCGATGGGCGAATTCGGCGCGGTCAGCGTGGTGTCCGGCCACATCCGCGGCCAGACCAACACCCTGCCCCTGCAGGTCGAGATTCTCTACAACGAATATGCCTTCACTTCCGCCTTTGCGCTGGCCGCGGTATTGGCCGGTCTGGCCCTGGTGACGCTGGCCCTGAAGTGCTTCCTCGAATGGCGACACGGCGACGAGCTCGCCGCCAACCGCCGCCACTGAGCCCCTGCCATGACCGACATCGATCTCCACGGCGACGCCCTCAGCCTTGAGGGCATCCACAAACGCTACGGCGCTTTCCAGGCGCTGTCCGATATCCAGCTGAACATCGAGGCCGGTGAGCTGGTTGCCCTGCTGGGGCCGTCCGGCTCCGGCAAAACCACCCTGCTGCGGATCATCGCCGGCCTGGAGCAGGCTGATCGCGGGCGGCTGAAGTTCGGCCCGCGCGACGCAGCAGATCTCAGCGTGCAGGCGCGGCGGGTGGGCTTCGTGTTCCAGCACTACGCGCTGTTCAAGCACATGAAGGTCGCCGACAACATCGGCTTCGGCCTGAAGGTGCGACCGCGTGGCGAGCGCCCGGACACCGCATCGATTCGCGCGCGGGTCGAGCGCCTGCTTGATCTGGTGCAGTTGCCTGGTCTGGGTGATCGCTACCCTAGCCAGCTCTCGGGCGGCCAGCGTCAGCGCGTGGCGTTGGCGCGGGCGCTGGCGATCGAGCCGCGCGTGCTGCTGCTCGACGAACCCTTCGGTGCCCTTGATGCCCGCGTGCGCAAGGACCTGCGCCGCTGGCTGCGCGAACTGCACCAGCAGACCGGCGTGACCACGGTTTTCGTCACCCACGACCAGGATGAAGCGCTGGAGCTGGCCGACCGTGTGGTGGTGATGCGCGACGGCCGCATCGAGCAGGTCGACACGCCCGAACAGGCCTATGGCCGGCCGGCCACACCGTTCGTATTCGAGTTCCTGGGCGATGCGGTGAAGCTGAGTGCCGAAGCGCGCGACGGCCAGATCGTTCTCGATGGCGTACGCCTTGGCCCGGCCGCCAGCCCGCGGGTCGGCACGGTCGAGCTGCACCTGCGGCCGAATGCGGTCAGCCTTCTCGATGTGCCCGCCGACGACGCCGTGCCGGTGGATGTGCTGGCGAGCCAATCCACCGGTGCCCGCCACCGCCTGCGCCTGCGGCTGGCGCAGAGCGGACAGCAGCTCGATGTTGAGGTGGATGCGACGCGCTCGCGGGCCGCCAACGGCGCACGGCTGCACCTGCGCTGCGCGCAGTGGCAGGTGTTTTGAGGCCGGGAATCGGAAATCGGAAATCGAGAGTTGTGAGCCGGCGCTAGCCGAGGCTCCACAGCTGCGGAATCAGCAGCCAGCACACCGCGCACACCAGCAGCTTCAGCGGCAGGCCGAGGCGTACGCCGCCCGGCACCACGATAAGCGCGGCCAGCGGGGCCGCCTGCGGCAGCTGTAGCAGGCCCAACGCGGGCAGCAGCACTGCACTCAGCGCCACCAGCGCCACCCACAGCCGGCCGCGCGCGTGGCTGGCGCGGCATACTCTCGCAGTCTGTCCATCCGGTCGCGGTCTGCATGCTGTCGATGAAAGCCAAATACGCCCTGCGCGCGCTGTGTGTCCTCGCCGACCCCGAGCACGGCCTGGTGCCAGCCCGGGTGCTGGCAACCCAGGCCCTGGTGCCCGAGAAGTTTCTCGAAGCGATCCTGGTCGAGCTGCGCAACGCCGGCCTGGTGCAAAGCAAGCGCGGCCTGCTCGGCGGCCACAGTCTGGCGCGGCCGGCCAGCGAAATCGGGGTCGGCGACATCATCCGCTGCATCGACGGCCCGATCGCGCCGCTGCGCTGCGCCAGCGTCACCGCCTACGCACCTTGCGAGGACTGTGTCGATCCGCACAACTGCTCGATCCGCGACCTGATGGCCGATGTGCGGGTCGCGATGTGCGAAGTGCTGGACCGGCGCTCGCTGGCCGAACTTGCCGAGCGCGCCAGCAGCGGCCGCGAGTCGTTGCTGGTATAGGCCGGATCGACTCCTGACGACGGTCAGGCGGGCCGGATGCGACCGGCACGAAAGCCTCCAACATCTACTTAAGCCAATGATTTAATTCACTTAAACCACCCCATCTGACGCAAGCGGTTGGCACTGGTCAAATATCCTACTTGAATGATAGAAATTTAACGTGCGCTAAACACAACACGAGTCAATCGCTGTCAGCCTGTACGCAATGCTGTGTCGCCACCGGTTCGTTCGCCCGGTGGCCATGGCGCGTGGCAGACGGACTTTCATTGAGGACCTGCACCATGCACATCGCCATCGTCGGCGCCGGCTTCTCTGGCGCGGCTCTGCTCAGGCAGCTGATCGACCTGCGCGCCCCGGTCACCCGCGTCAGCCTGTTCGGCAGCGCGCCCGACTTCGGCCGCGGCAGGGCGTACAGCCCGCCGGGGGACCTGCATCTGCTGAACGTGCGGGCGGCCGACATGGGTATGAGCCCGGACTGCCCCGGCGAGTTCGCCGACTGGCTGGAACTCGCCGGCAGCAACCGCGACAGCTTTCTGCCACGCAGCCTGTACGGCGACTACTTGCAGCACGCGCTGCAGAACAGCATCGAGCGCAGCCCGTTCGCGGTGGAGCGCATCGCGACCGAAGTGAGTTCGATCACCCCGACCGGCGCCGGTTTCCGCCTGCGCATCGGCGAAGCTCGACAGATGCATGCCGATGCGGTCGTTCTGGCGCTGGGCAGTCTGCCGCCACAGCCGCTGGCGGGAATCGCGCCGGCGCTGCGGCGCAGTGCCGCCTATGTGGAGGATCCCTGGGCGCCAACCGCGCTGGACGGGATCGCACTCGACGCCGATGTGGTCATCGTCGGCACCGGCCTGACCTGCTTCGACCTGCTGCAAACCCTGCACGCGCGCGGCCACCGCGGTCGCGTGCGGGCGATCAGCCGGCATGGTCTGCTGCCGCAGCCGCAGACCCTGCGCCGCGGCGCGCCGCATGTGCTCAGTGCCGCCCTGCAGGCGCAAGTGCACCAGCCCGACCTTGCCGGCCTGACCCGTGCCCTGCGCAGCGCCTGCGAGGCCGCGCAAGACTGGCGCGGGATCATTGATGCCCTGCGTCCACATTTGAGCCGGCTCTGGCGTGGCCTGGGCCAGACCGAGCGCGCGCGCTTCATGCGCCATCTGCGCAGCTACTGGGAAGTGCATCGCCATCGCCTGCCGCTGCAAAGCCACAGCCAACTGATCGACTGGCAGCGCAGCCGCTGGCTGAGCGTCAGCGCCGCGCGTCTCGAAGGCGCGCACGTGAAGGGCAAGCGCCTGCAGCTTGAAGTGCGCCCGCGCGGCGCCGCACTCAGCGAGACCTGGCAGGCCGACGCGCTGGTGCGCGCCACCGGCCTCGACACCGACGCCGCGCGCACGCCTCTGCCGCTGATCAAGCAGCTGCTCGACGACGGCTGGGTCGGCGCGGACCCGTTGGGCCTGGGCCTGAAGTCCGACGGCGGCTTCGGCCTGCTGAACCGGCTCGGGCGTCGCTCGGAGGGTTTGTACGCACTCGGCCCGCTGCTGCGCGGCGAATACTGGGAGATGACCGCCGTCCCCGAGCTGCGCATCTCGGCGCAGGTACTGGCGACCGAGCTGGCGGCGTGTGCGGTTGAAGCCCAGCCTGTTGCTGCGCAGCACCTGCGCTAGCGCCTTGCTGCACAGGCGATTGATCGGGTCCCGTTGGTTCAGGGGCACCGACAAGCCTGGGGCGGCGGCCTGCCGCGGGGCGACACGGAATCTACGCCTGCGCCCTCAGGATGACGGCACCCCCACGCAGGCTGCATCCTGATGCGTATGCCCGTCCTCCTCAGACACACGCTATCGGCGATCTGCGTGCTCAGCTTCGTCTGCGCGGGGTACGCCCGGGCGCAGGCCGGCAGCCTGGCGGAGTTCGATGCCCGCACCAGCGGCGTGCCGGCAAAACTGGCCACGACTGCGGCCGCGCAATCAGAACACTCTCCTCGGCTGCGCTTGTTGCCCTGGACTGCATCGACGCCGGTCGCGTCTGCAACCGCTGCGATCAACCCGCTGCAGCGGGCGCGCGAACTGCTGCAGTCGCCATCGGCACCGGCCCGATCCGTTGGCGCGCAACAGTTGCGCCTGCATGACCTGCAGCGTCTGCCGGGCGGAGCACATCTGCTGCGCTTTGTGCCCGAGCGCGCCGGAGTGGAGATTTTCGGCGAACGGATCAACCTGCTGCTGGACGCCGACGGCCACGCGCGCGCTGTCAGCGGCGGCGGCTCCGGTGACGCTGCGAGCAATCTGCGCGCCGCATCCAGCTGGGCGCTGGATGCAGGTTCCGCTGCCAGCGCCGCACTCTCCGACTACGGCTTCGTCGCGGGAAACCTGAAAGGTGCCTGGCAGATCGAAGCCGACCCGACCGGCCTGCGCGGGCCCTATCTTCGTCTGCAGCTGCCGGCCTTGCTGACGCGCTCGGCCACGGGCGCCGAGCTGCACGCCGGCCCGCGGCTGAAGCGGGTATGGTTCCGCCGCGCCGGCACCCTGCGCCCGGCCTGGTATGTGGAGACCGCTGTGGTGCCTTCGCACGGCCCGGTACGCGCGGAGCATTACGCGCAAGTGATCGATGCCGCCAGCGGCGAGCTGCTGCTGCGCATGAACCAGTCGGCGCACCAGTCGTTCCGTTACCAGGCCTATGCAGAGCCCCACGGCGCCCTGCTGCCACAGCCGGGGCCGCAGGGCCGACTCGATATGCCACATCCCACGGCACAGCCGGATGGCTACGTGCCGCCGCTGAATCTGCCCGGCAGCGTCGAACTCTCATTCGCGCCGCTGTCCGACGTATGGCCCAGTACGAGCTATGCGGACCGATGGCTCGGCCCGCGCGATGGATCGACCAAGGGCAACAACGTGGATGTCTATGCCGACCTGGTTGAGCCCGATGGCTTCAGCCCCGGCGACCTTCGCGCGCGCCTGACCGCCGCGGGCGAGTTCATGCCCGGCTACGACCTCAGCATCGAACCCGACAAGAACAGCGCCCAGATCGAGGCCGGCATCGTCAATGCGTTCTACCTGGGCAATTACCTGCACGACTGGTTCTACCTGGCCGGTTTCGATGAGGCCGCCGGCAATGCGCAGGACAGCAACTTCGGTCGCGGTGGTCTGGAAGGTGATCCGCTCAAGGTCGAGACCTTGGACTTTGCAGGCGTCGACAACGCCAGCATGGTCACGCTTGCCGACGGCGAATCCAGCCGACTGCAGCTGCTGCCCTTCCGCGGCCCGTGGGCCGCCGGTCTGCGCCCGCCCGCGCCGGCGCCCGAAATGCGCGTGCAGATCGCCACCTTCGGTCCGACCACTTATGCGTTGAGCGCGCCGCTGGCCGCCGGCCTGGATGCCAGCGGCGACGCGCTGGACGGATGTCAGCCGCTGCTGGACGCGCACGCCGGGCAGATCGTGCTGCTCGATCGCGGCAGCTGCACTTTCGTGCAGCAGGCGCTGAACGCGCAGGCGGCCGGCGCATTGGGCCTGGTGATCGCCAACAACCAGGCTACGGGCTACCCCGGCATGGACGGCGCGCTGGAGGGCGTGCTGATTCCGGCGCAGGGCGTGAGCCAGGCCGACGGCCTGCTGCTGCGCGAGCAACTGGCCGCGGCGGCGATCTCAGTCGAGATGCACGCGCGCCGGCTGCCGCGTCGCGACAGCGCGATGGATGCCGCGATCGTGGTGCATGAATGGGGCCACTTCATCAGCAATCGTCTGGTCGGTGATGCGACTGGATTGTCCAACCATCAGGCCCGCGCGATGGGCGAAGGCTGGGCCGATTTCCACGCCCTGCTGATGCTGGTCCGGCCCGAGGACGCGCTCAGCCCGCAGGGCGCGAACTTCAGCGGCAGCTACGGCGTGATGAACTTCGTCAGCGCCGGCCTGTTCCCCTCATTCAGCCCCAACGCCAGCTACTTCGGTATCCGCCGCTTTCCCTACTCGACCCGGCGAGAGATCAACCCGCTGAGCTTCGGACTGATCTCCAACGCGGCCAGCATCCCCGACAGCGCACCGCGCTCGCCGGCCGCACCGCCCAACAACAACGCCTCGGTGCACAACGCCGGCGAAGTCTGGGGCAGCCTGCTGTGGGAGTGCTATGCCGGCCTGCTGCGCGACACGCTCGGGCCGGCGCCGCGGCTGTCCTTCGTCGAGGCACAGCGGCGCATGAGCGAATATCTGGTCGCGGGCTACAAGCTGACCCCGAACGCACCGACCTACACCGAAGCCCGCGACGCCCTGCTGGCGGCGATGGCGGTGTCCGACCTCGACGACCTGAGAATTTGTGGCAGCGCGTTCGCCAGCCGTGGCGCCGGACTGCGCGCGAAGTCGCCCAGCCGCGCGAGCTTGAGCCTGCAGGGCGTGCAGGAGAGCTTCGTCGAAGGCGGCGACCTCGCCGTCGATGCGCTGGAACTGATCGAAACCGACAGCTGCGATGCCGATGGTGTGCTCGATGCAGGCGAACAGGGTCTGCTGCGGCTGCGCCTGCGCAATGCCGGCAGTACGCCGTTGGGCAACAGCTCGGTGGTGGTCGAGTCTCCCTCCCGTCGATTGAGCTTCCCCCAAGGCGACAGCCGCGTGCTGCCTCCGAGCCTGCCGCTGCAGCAGTTCGAGATCGAGCTGCCGGTGGTGCTCGGCCCGGGCATCGGCCGCGAAGCGATCACCTTCATCGCAACGCCGAACGACCTCGCGATCGACTTCGACACCGGCATCGCAGGCAGCAATGCGTTTGCGGTCGACTTCGACACCCGCTACCAGGTCAGCCGCAGCGACCGCTTCGACGCCGCCGAACTGGCCTGGGCCACCGCGCTGGATGAAGGCCTGGAGCCTGAGCTTGCGCAGTGGCGGCGGCAGCCGCTCAGCGCGCTGCAGGCCGTGGTGGTCGGGCCTGGCTTTGGCAGCGAAGGCACCTCGTGGTTGATCTCACCGCCGCTGCAGGTGGCGACGGATGCCGACCTGGTGGTCGAGTTCGACGCCCGCTACAGCTTCGAGGCTGGCAGCAGCAGCTGGTACGACGGCGGCGTGATCGAGCTCAGTACCGATGGCGGAGCGAGCTGGCGCGATGTCAGCGAGGTCGCGGTGCTCAGCCCCGACTACGGCGGTGCGCTGTCGGACTGCTGCGACAACCCGCTGAGCACGCGTCGCGCCTTTGTCGGCAACAGCCCCGGCTGGCCGCAGGCGTTCGTGGACCACCGGATCGACTTCGGCCGCGCGCTGGCCGGCTTGAGCGTGCAGCTCCGTTTCGGTGTCGCCACCGATGCCGCCGTAGCCACCGTCGGCTGGGAAATCGATCAGGTGCGGGTGAGCGGCATCGGCAACACGCCCTTCCCGCAGGTGGTTGCGGACGCCACAGCGTGTACCCTCGGCGGCATCTTCGGCGATGGCTTCGAGCCCAACTGACATGAGCACCCCCGCACGCTACCGTCCCCGCCCCGAGATCTGGCTGCTGGCCGCGGCCGCCGTGCTGCTGCTGGCGCAGGCTGTGTTCCATCTGTTGGCCTACGCGCGGCTGGACGCCGGCCTGGTCGAACTGGCCAGCCTGCCGATGCAGCTGGCCCTGCCCGATTTCAACGTGCTGCGCGGCGCCTGGGTGCTGTACGCCGTGCACCTGTTGATCGCCGCCCTGCTCAGTGCCGCCTGCGCGGTTTCGCCGAGTCGCTTCGGACGCGGTCTGCGGGTGGCGCTGGCGCTGTGGATGAGCCTGGACGCCAGCGTGCTGCTGTGCTTCGTCGGGCTGTTCCTCGGCAGCATCCTGATGGCCCTGGCGGCACTGCTGCTGATCATCGCCGCGCTGTGGCCGATGCCGGGCGCCGATCCCGCCTGAGCGCAGCGAACCGCACCGTTGCAGACATCGATCGCTACTGCCGCCCGGCGCGTGCGTCGTGGTCGCGGCCAAGCGGCTAGACTGCGCGGTCTTTCCGCCGCCTGAGATTGATCACGGATGAGCACTGAGGCCCCCGCGAAACCCACCGGTTTTTCAGCCGTCACGCCGCTGCGCCGACTTTGGCCGTTCGTGCGTCCGTATCGCGGACTGGTCGCCCTGTGGCTGGGCGCGCTGGCGCTGTCGAGCGTGGCCACGCTCAGTCTGCCGGTGGCGGTGCGCTTCATGATCGACCGCGGTTTCGCCGGGGAAGACCCCGGCGCGGTCGACCGCTGGTTCCTCGGCCTGCTCGGCGTCGCCGTGCTGCTGGCGGCGGCGACCGCCGCGCGCTTTTTCTTCGTCAGCCTGCTCGGCGAGAAGGTGATCGCCGATCTGCGCCGCAGCCTGTACGGCCATCTGCTGCGGCTGGACATCGAGTTCTTCGAGCGCACGCGCTCGGGCGAACTGGTGTCACGACTGTCGGCAGACACCGAGCTGCTGCGCACGGTGGTGGGTTCCAGCGCGTCGGTGGCGCTGCGCAGCTTTCTCACGTTCGTCGGCAGCAGCGCTGCGCTGGCCTGGACCAGCCCGCGCCTTGCCGGCTTTGCCGCGATCGGTATCCCGCTGATCATTCTGCCGATCGTGTTCTTCGGCCGACGGGTGTCGAAGCTGTCGCGCGAAGCGCAGGATCGCGTCGCCGATGCCAATGCCCGCGCCAGCGAAACCCTCAATGCGATCCACACGGTGCAGAGCCACGCCCGCGAAGCGCATGAGTCCGAGCGTTTCAGCGGTGCTGTCGGCATCGCACTCGCTGCAGCGCGGCGGCGCATCGGCACCCAAGCCGGGCTGACCGCCGCGGTCATCGTGCTGATCTTCGGCGCGATCACGGCGGTGCTGTGGATCGGCGCCAAGGACGTGATCGCCGGCACCATGACCGCCGGCTTGCTCAGTCAGTTCGTGCTGTATGCGGTGATCGGCGCCGGCTCGGTCGGCGCGCTGACCGAAGTCTGGGCCGAGGTGCAGCGCGCCGCCGGCGGCATGGCGCGGATCAATGAGCTGTTGGGCGAACAACGCAAGATCACCGCACCCGCAGAGCCGCTGGCACTGCCCGCACCGGTCAGCGGTCACATCCACTTCCACGCGGTGGGCTTCCATTACCCGAGCCGGCCGGACACCGCCGCGCTGACCGACTTCGAGCTGGAAATCCGGCCCGGCGAAACGGTCGCGCTGGTGGGGCCGTCGGGCGCCGGCAAAAGTACCGTGCTGCAGCTGCTGCTGCGCTTCCACGACCCGGACTCCGGGCGGATCGAGATCGATGGCGTCGAGCTGCGCCAGCTCGACCCGCAGGCCCTGCGCGAGCACATCGCACTGGTGCCGCAGGCGCCCCTGCTGTTCGGCGCCGATGCGTGGGACAACCTCCGCTACGGCCGGCTGGATGCGAGCGAAGCCGAAGTGATCGAGGCCGCACGAAGCGCCGAAGCGCACGACTTCATCAGCGCCCTGCCTGATGGCTATCGCACCTTCCTCGGCGAGCGTGGCGTGCGCCTGTCCGGCGGCCAGCAGCAGCGGCTGATCATCGCCCGTGCGCTGCTCAAGAATGCGCCGATCCTGCTGCTCGATGAGGCCACCAGCGCACTGGATGCGCACAGCGAACGCGCGATCCAGCAGGCGCTGGAGCGGCTGATGCACGGTCGCACCACCCTGGTGATCGCGCACCGGCTGGCGACCGTACGCCGCGCCGACCGCATCGTGGTGCTGGACGCCGGACGCATCGTCGCGCAGGGCACGCATGAGCAGCTGATGGCACAGGGCGGCCTGTATTCGGAGCTGGCGCGGCTGCAGTTCGTCGCCTGAACAACTGAGCCGGGGCATTCGAAGGCTCTGGCCCCGAAAAACCACGGGCGGCCCCGAGGCCGCCCGTGGTGTCAGATCGAGACTCACCGCTGGGCGATCAGCCCAGCAGATGCGCCACGCCGGCGCGCTCTTCTTCCAGCTCGTTCAGCGTGAAATTGATGCGCTCCCGCGAGAACTCGTCAATCGCCAGGCCCTGCACGATCTCGTACTTGCCATTCGTGCAGGTGACCGGGTAGCCGAACATCACGTCCTTCGGAATGCCATAGCTGCCATCCGACGGAATGCCCATCGTGACCCACTTGCCATTGCTGCCCAGCACCCAGTCGCGGATGTGGTCGATGGCGGCATTGGCCGCCGAGGCCGCCGAGGACAGACCGCGTGCCTCGATAATCGCGGCGCCGCGCTTGGCCACCTTGGGAATGAAGGTCTCGCGGTTCCAGGCTTCGTCGCCGATCTTGTCCTTCAGCGATGCGGAGCTCGCGGTGGCGAAGCGGTAGTCGGGGTACATGGTCGGGCTGTGGTTGCCCCACACCACCAGCTTCTCGATGTCGGCCACGGCAACGCCGGCCTTGATCGCCAGCTGGCTCAGCGCGCGGTTGTGGTCGAGACGCAGCATCGCGGTGAAGTTGTTCGGGTTCAGATCCGGCGCCGACTTCATCGCGATGTAGGCATTGGTGTTGGCGGGGTTGCCGACCACCAGCACCTTGATGTCACGCGAGGCGACGGCATTGATCGCTTTGCCCTGCACGGTAAAGATCTCGGCATTCTTCAGCAGCAGATCCTTGCGCTCCATGCCCGGGCCGCGCGGCATCGCACCGACCAGCAGGGCGACGTCGGCGT